>NZ_LNCE01000073.1:0-1520 GCF_001445815.1 Janthinobacterium sp. Ant5-2-1
ATGCGCATCCTTAGAAAGCGTGACGGCTGGCGAGCCAGGCGTCGCCGGCGTGGCTGGCGCATCCGGCTTCGAGAAGAAGCCGCGCACCAGCACGAAGAACACCGGCACGAAGAAGATACCGAGGAAGGTAGCCGTCAACATACCGCCCAGCACGCCGATACCGATGGCGTTCTGGCTGCCGGAACCGGCGCCGCTGGAGATGGCCAGTGGCAACACGCCCAGGCCGAAGGCAATCGAGGTCATCAGAATCGGACGCAGACGCAGACGCACCGCATGCAAGGTCGCGTCCAGCAGCGACATGCCCGATTCCTGCATTTCCTTGGCAAACTCGACGATCAGAATCGCGTTCTTCGCCGACAGGCCCACCACCGTGAGCAAGCCCACCTGGAAGTACACGTCGTTCGACAGGCCAAACATCCACGTACCGAGCACGGCGCCGATCACGCCCAGCGGTACCACCAGCAGCACGGAGAATGGAATCGACCAGCTTTCATACAGCGCGGCCAGGCACAGGAACACGATCAGCAGGGACAGCGCATACAGCTGCGGCGTCTGCGAACCGGATTCGCGCTCTTCCAGCGAGACGCCGGTCCAGCTGAAGCCTATGCCAGGCGGCAACTTGGCGACCATTTCTTCCATCGCGTTCATGGCCGCGCCCGTGCTTTGGCCCGGCGCCGGCGTACCGAGGATCTCAACCGACGGCAAGCCGTTGTAGCGTTCCAGGCGTGGCGACGCGTAAATCCACTTGCCGGTGGCAAAGGCCGAGAACGGCACCATCTGGCCAGCGGTATTGCGCACGAACCACTTGTTCAAGTCTTCCGGCAGCATGCGCGATTCGGCATTGCCTTGCATGAAGACTTTCTTCACGCGACCACGGTCGAGGAAGTCGTTGACATACGAACTACCCCAGCCCACGCTCAGCACGCGGTTGATTTCCGAGAGCTGCAAGCCCAGCGCAGTGGCTTTCTGCTGGTCGATGTCGATCTTGTACTGCGGCGTATCTTCCTGGCCGTTCGGGCGCACGCCCACCATGGCCGGATTCTGCGACGCCATGCCCAGCAACTGGTTACGCGCCGCCATCAGGGCGTCATGGCCGACACCGCCGATATCTTGCAGCTGCATGTCGAAACCGGTGGCGTTACCCAGTTCCAGCACGGCAGGGGGGGCGAACGTAAACACCATCGCATCCTTGATCTGCAACAACTTGCCCATGGCGCGACCGGCCACGGCCGGCGCTTTTTGCGCCACGTCCTTGCGCAGCGACCAGTCTTTCAGGCGCACGAAGGCGATACCCGTGTTCTGGCCGTTACCGCCGAAGCTGAAACCGGCGACGGCAAACACGGAAGCGACGTTGTCTTTCTCGCTGTTCATGAAGTGGTCTTCGACCTGCTCGATCACTTTCAGGGTGCGCTCTTGCGTGGCGCCCGTCGGCAATTGAATCTGCGTAAACAGGATGCCCTGGTCTTCTTCCGGCAGGAAGGAGGTCGGCAGGCGCATGAAGACGAATACCAGGCCGGCCA
>NZ_LNCE01000074.1:0-4365 GCF_001445815.1 Janthinobacterium sp. Ant5-2-1
GTCTGCGGGTTGAGATTTTTCTTTTTCCGTATTGTTTTTATTTTTCTCATCAATGGTCCGGTGAATAAGAGCCATAAAAACAAAGTCAATAAAAATCCCATGCAGGATTCACCATTTTGCATCAATTGATTATTTGCTGGAAAATATAGCAACATGATGGTCAAATAAGTGAATAGCAGGATGGAAAGTTTATCGGTATATAAGATTGCATATATCCATGACATGGCCAGATAACGGCCAATAAAAAACACGATCAACAAAGTGCCAGCGAAACCGACATCCGATGCGATCCACGTATAGATCGAATGCCACAGTGTCAGTTCACCCCAGCCTTCTGCCGCTTCCAGTCTGGCCGGATAGGTGTGTGTTCCTAGTTCCACCATACCCGTTAGCGAAGTCGCTGTTCTGGAGAGAAACATTGAATTGCCAACACCGAACGTGCTTTCAAAACCGAGCAGCATGGCACGTGACAGGGCATAGTAGCCTTGGCACAAATAGCGCAACAGTGACTCTACATAGATTTGGTATTGCTCCGGCATTGCGTACGTCATCCAATTATCGGGATCGCTATCTATGAAGATCGGTGGACCAAACGTTCTACCGCTTGCGACACCGCCAGAGCGCTGGGTTTGCCCATAGCCGAAGAAGATAAAGGCACCAAACATCGCCGTCAGGCTACCCAAAGCCAGTATTAGTTTTTGCTTTTTACTCAGTATTAAATGTCCAGAGGCTATAGCCAGTGCCATAAGCCAAGGAACCAACAGTACCGTGTCAACGATGGTTTTGTTGGTTCCCATGGAAATATACATGGAAATATTAAATAAAATGATGAAGGCGCAGCACAGTTTTTCGTTTGTGGTACGTTTTTGCCAAGTCGCCACTACAAAGGGAAAGCTTAATGCCAGTAAGGGGGCCAATATAATTCGGATATACTCGATGATCACCCATGGGCCGCCGGAGAAGCTTCTTTCCACTGCATTTTGATATGCTTCGCCAGGTGCCGCCAAACCGAACATGATATTGGGAATAAAGGTGCCAGTGCGCGAAAAGGAACTCGGCAATAACATGACCAGATTCAGGATTAATGAAATCCTCAACCAATCTGTTTTTGACTTGCTGGTCACTAGTGGGGAACGCAAAGCCTTTTTGTAGCCGGAGTAATATCCCCAGGCGAGCAAAATGTGAGAGGCAGTCAGAAAGCTGTATAGTTCAACAGGATTGCTGACCGGCCAAGGCCACGGTCCAAAAGCAAATAAAAATACCGAGATATTCAGATAGATCTGAAAAAATATAATAGGCAACCAAAGGCCCCGGGGCTTTCGTTTTGCAGGTCGGTTAACACCCATATTTAAATCTTTGCCTTTGGCAACAAGGATTGCACACCCCAGATTAGGCGGCGCAGCGGTTTACTGACGCTGGTTCGCAACAGGCTGAGTATTGTGCGCAGAGAATGGTGACGGGGATAGCGGGCGATGGCTTCGCGATACTTTTTGTAGCCGCCAGTCAAATCGCCGCTGCGCAGGTGCGAACGGGCGATGACCAGCAAAGCATGCGAATATGCCTCATCTTTGCGAAGAATAAGGCACTGTGCTAAGTCTTTACGTGCATAAAAATCGTCCATTACTCGCAGATATTCCATCGCGATCTCAGGCCGCTTTTCATAGAAAGAAATGGATTTCGGATGCATGCGATAGCCCGCCAATGGCTCTTCGAGCATTTTGAAACCGCCATTGAGGCCCACCCGCATCCAGAACTCGCGATCAGGTGCCAGTTTCAGATCAGGCCGCCAGCCACCCGCTTTCAGATAGGAATCCTTACGAAACAATGCGCCGGGACCAATAAAGCACTCTTGCTCAACAACGAGATTTTCATGATCGAACTGACGGCATACATTCTTTTTTATAATAATCGATGCTGGATCAATCAGGTGGCAATCTGGATAGACCACGGCAATGCTGGCATTAGCTTGTAATGCAGCTACCAGCTTGGTAATGGCACCAGGATACAAAATATCATCAGCGCTCAGATAACCGAAAATTTCTCCTCGGGCCATATCCCATCCCTTATTCAAGGTACTGGCTTGCCCCATGTTCTGCTGACTTTCGATATGAAATTTTCCTTGGTATTTTTGCAATACTGTCTTGGTGTGATCTGTCGAACCGTCGTCCAGCACGATATATTCGATATGCGGATAGTCTTGTGCCAGCACGCTTGCAATAGTTTCGTCAAGAAACTCAGCCTGATTGTAGGCGGGAGTCACGATAGTAACCAATGGATTGTCTTTAAAGATCATGCTTGCCACCGAAACGAGAAGAAATTTTACCAAGGACGTATTGTCGTTCGTTTTTTGTTGCTATACAAAGCCATATGTAAGCAAACATTACAGATATGCAGCATACATATAGCAATGTCCGTGTCAGGAGGCCGCCGACAAGCGCTGGTAAGTACGATAATAGTATTAGGATACCCACGCCGCAGAGCCTGAGCGGCTGATCGATGACGTCGCGCATCTTGATGACGTTTGCGGCTTGAAAAAACATGATGAAAGCATCGATCAGCATGCGTGCCAGCCATGCGCCCACCGCCCCCACCAAGCCGTAACGGGAGGTGGCCAACCACAGGATGAGAATAAAAAATGGGAACTGCACCAGATGGATCATGGCAGTTACCCTGACTTTTCCTGCACCTTGAATCAAAGTGAAGGGGATGTGCGCCATGCAGTTGATCATGATGCCCAGCGAGAATACTTGCAGTAAAAAGTAGCTTTTTTCCGCAAACTCGGGATTAATCCACAGTCGCAAAAAATCTTGGGCAAAAATGCCAAAAAACAACGCTGACGGATAGATAACCAAAAATAACATCAGTAGCGCTTTTCTGAAAATCGTAGGGGATTCCTTGCCGTTCGCAAATAATTCGCCTGTAAAGCGAGGGAAGAGTACTGCTGTCAACGCCCCAGGAATGATCCATAATTTGGAAATGACTTCGAACGGCGTGACATAGTAGGCCACAGCGGCGGCCGAAATGGTTGCCCCAATGAGGAAACGGTCCATGTAGCCCATCAATGGGCTGATGACATTGCTGACTGTCATC
This sequence comes from Janthinobacterium sp. Ant5-2-1, assembly GCF_001445815.1. Classification (NCBI taxonomy): domain Bacteria; kingdom Pseudomonadati; phylum Pseudomonadota; class Betaproteobacteria; order Burkholderiales; family Oxalobacteraceae; genus Janthinobacterium; species Janthinobacterium sp. Ant5-2-1. The sequence goes on from NZ_LNCE01000074.1 coordinate 3,091, forward strand.
CATCCGCCTGAACTGATCAACCCACTGATTAACTCCCTGCGATAGCGTCGGTCATTGAGCATGCCGGGCAGTGAGCGTATGGCATAGTAGACATGGGCCAGACAGGCGACGATACGCCCGATGGTAAGCGCAACGGTAACCGCGATCAGGTCATTTTTGTACCAGAGTACCACCGCCAGCGGGCCGAGAAAGGTGAACATTCCCATGGGTAAACGTATCATATTAATGATGCCGAATGCCCCTCTCGCTTCCAAAATGCCGCGCAAACCGGATGTCAATACAATAAATGGCATTGCCATGGCCATGACCTTGACGGAACCAGAAATTTCCCCGGTATTGACGCCGCCAGCCATATGGGCTGCACCCCAGTCAGCTCCAAGCCACATGAGCATTCCTGCAAACAAGCCCAGCGCGGCCATGATCAGCAGGCTGGTATAAATCAGCGAGGGAAGATCCGCATCGCGCTTGTCTGCCATTAATTGCGATATTTGCAATGTCAGTGCGCGCCCCAAGCCCAAGTCGAACAATCCGAAATAGCTGACCACAGCCCAAATGAGCGTCAACATGCCAAAACGTTCGTCACCGAGAAGATGGATCAGAGCTGGCATCGATCCGATAGCGACCAGCATCGGTAAGCCAAGTCCGAGCAAGTTGTACAAAGTGTTGCGGATAAGCATGTAATGAATCTTTAGGTTGAGATGCATGGCGGGGCGGAGTCGGATGACACACCATGCCAGCGGAAAATGTGTTGGTTCAAGCCGGCTAGCCCAATTGCTCTGGCCTACTGAACCCCTTGGCCTAGCCAAGTATGGCGGAAGGGCTGGGAGAGTAATGTTTTCTCAAATGCAATTAATTAACGTAAAATTACTATCTGAATCTAATGCCTTTAATGTAACCTCTCAGTATAGCGGTTTTGCACGCGAACGTCCAAGCAAGAGCTGACGCGCGAATGAATATCCGTATCAGTAAAGCGCTTTTGTCAGTTTTGCATGTTATTGACATTCTGTAATAATAGTTTTCTTGAAGAATGGGATAAGAATGGACCGAAGAGTTAGCTTGTTGCGTATCGTTGCGTGTTTTATGGTGATCTTATTGCATGTTTCAGCAGAGAATTTTCATGCTTTCGGAGAAAAGTGGTGGGCAGCCAATTTCTATGACTCACTGACGCGTGCATGCGTACCGATATTTTTCATGATTAGCGGCGCTAACCTATTATCGAAGGATGAGACCCTTGGCACCTTTTTTCGTAAGCGCTTCTTAAAAATCATCCCGCCA
>NZ_LNCE01000075.1:0-41072 GCF_001445815.1 Janthinobacterium sp. Ant5-2-1
GCAATACCTTTGTCTTGAAACCGTCCGAGCGCGATCCGTCGGCCAGCCTGCTGCTGGCGCAATTGCTGACGGAGGCGGGCTTGCCCGATGGCGTCTTCAATGTGCTGCAGGGAGATAAAGAGGCCGTCGATGGCTTGCTGCACCACCCGGACGTGCGCGCCGTCAGTTTCGTCGGCTCCACGCCGATTGCCGAATATATCTATGCCACCGGCTGCGCGCAAGGCAAGCGCGTGCAGGCGCTCGGTGGCGCGAAAAACCACATGGTCGTCATGCCGGACGCGGATATTCCCCAGACGGTCGATGCCCTGATGGGCGCGGCGTTCGGTTCGGCCGGCGAGCGCTGCATGGCTATTTCTGTCGTCGTGGCGGTGGGCAATGTGGCGGACCAGCTGGTGGAAGCCTTGGTGCCGCGCATTGCCGCCTTGAAAATCACGCAGGGCATGGATCTGTCGGCCGAGATGGGGCCGGTCGTCACGCAAGTGCACAAGGAGAAGATCGCCGGCTACATCGCCAAGGGCGTGGAAGAGGGCGCCAAGCTGGTGGCCGACGGGCGCGGTTTCGTGCTGCCTGGTCATGAACAAGGCTTCTTCCTTGGCGGCAGCCTGTTCGATCATGTGACGCCGGAGATGACGATCTACAAGGAGGAAATCTTCGGGCCCGTACTGTGCATCGTGCGCGTGCCGGACTTTACGACGGCGCTGGACCTCGTCAACGCCCACGAATATGGCAACGGCACGGCGATCTATACGCGCGACGGCAACACGGCGCGCGAATACACGCACAGGGTGCAGGTCGGCATGGTGGGTGTCAACGTGCCGATCCCCGTGCCGATGGCCTTCCACAGCTTCGGCGGCTGGAAGCGCAGCCTGTTTGGCGACCACCATGCGCACGGTCCGGAATCCGTGCGTTTCTACACGAAACAGAAGGCCGTGACCCAGCGCTGGCCGGCCTCGACGGCGGCAGGCGCCGAGTTTGCCATGCCGACTCTGAAGTAAAGTACCGTGTAAACCCGGCTGGTTCGCTTCTTGCTTACTGCAATGGTTGTGTTTAGCCATTGCAGATCGCTCCCATGACGTCCAGCCGTACCCAGCCTTTGCGCATCGTTGTCGTCAACACCATTGTCGAGCACGGCGTGCACGAGAATGCGGCCTTGGCCGCCCAGGTGCAGCGCGGCAATGCTTTGCGCATCGGCTTGCTGGAATCGGGCTTCGACATCGTTGCCTCGCTGCCAGCCGACCTCTACCTTCCCGAGCGCATCGCGCAACTGCAGCCTGACCTCATCATCATCGATGCCGAATCGGACGCGCGCGACGTGCTCGAGCACATCGTCATCGCCACGCGCGACGAGCGCCGCCCCATCGTATTGTTTACCGAAGACGGCGCCACGGCCAGCATCGACGCGGCCATGGCGGCCGGCGTCTCCGCCTATATCGTGGCCGGCCTGCATGCCGAGCGCATCCAGCCCGTGCTGAACGTGGCCCTCGCGCGCTTTCGCCAAGAAGAAAAGTTGCGCGCCGAATTGCTCGACACGCGGCACAAGCTGCAGGAACGCAAGGTGATCGAGCGGGCCAAGGGCCTGTTGATGACGCATCACGGCTTGACGGAAGAGCAGGCTTACCAGCGCTTGCGCAGCATGGCCATGAACAAGAAACTCAAACTGGCGGACATCGCCCAGCGCATCCTCGACGTGGAAGATTTGCTGGGATGAGCCGGTATGCCAATTTTATGACGTGTTTTTATGACATATTGTGGTGCAGTGCACTGTATTGGTGCAATGTTGCCAGCAAGGTCAGGCAAAGGAATCAAGTATGACAGAGCAAACGGGTAGCCCGGCGGCAAGCAGCGCCCACGCGATGCGGTCCCTGCATCCGGAAAAACAGACGATACGCATCGGCTATCTGCCGCTGACCGATTGCGCCTCGCTGGTGATGGCCTCGAAACTGGGTCTCGATGAAAAATACGGCATCAAGATCGAACTGAGCCGGGAGATGTCGTGGGCAGGCGTGCGCGACAAATTGAATAGCGGCGAACTCGACGCTGCCCACGTGTTGTACGGTCTCGTGTATGGCGTGCAGATGGGCATCGGCGGGCAACAGCACGACATGGCCGTGCTGATGAACCTCAATCACAGCGGCCAGGCCGTGACCTTGTCGGCGGCGCTGGCGCGCGAAGGTGCCCACGATGGCACCACCTTGGCGCGGCACATGCGCGGCGCGGCGCGGCCATTTGCGTTTGCGCATACTTTCCCGACCGGCAACCACGCGATGCTGCTGCAATACTGGCTGGCCGCGCACGGTATCGATCCGCTGCGCGACGCGCGCGTGATGACGGTGCCGCCGTCGCAAATGGTGGCCGCCTTGCGCGCGGGCCAGATGGATGGCTTTTGCGCCGGCGAACCGTGGGGCTACAAGGCTATCGTCGATGGCGTGGGCGTGACGGCCACCACCAGCGGCGCCATCTGGCCCGACCATCCGGGCAAGGTGCTGGGCACCAGCGCCGCGTTTGCGCAGCAGCATCCGAACAGCTGCCGCGCCCTGATTGCCGCCGTGCTCGAGGCGGGGCGCTGGATCGACGCCAGCGACAGCAACCGGCTGGCCATGGCGGCCGCCCTGGCCGAGCCCGCTTATCTGCATACGCCGCAGGAAACCCTGGCGCCGCGCATCCTCGGCCATTACCAGGATGGCCTGGGCAAGACCTGGGACGAGGCGCACGGTTTGAAATTTTACGGCGATGGCGCCGTCAATTTCCCGTATTTGTCGGACGGCATGTGGTTCATGACCCAGCACCGGCGCTGGGGCTTGCTGCGCGACGAACCCGATTATCTGGCGGTGGCGCGCCAGGTCAACCGCATCGACCTGTACCGCCAAGCGGCGGAAATGACGGCTACACCCGTACCAAAATCCCCGATGCGCAGCTCGACCCTGTGCGACGGCGTCGTGTGGGACGGCAGCGCGCCGGAAGCGTACGCGGCATCGTTTGCCATCGGCCACTTTTTCTGATTGGAGAGTTCATCATGGCGCAATGTGGTAGCGTGACCCTGGTCGGCGCCGGTCCCGGCGACCCGGACCTGCTGACCTTGAAAGCCGTGAAGGCCATCGCACGGGCCGACGTGGTGCTGATCGACGATCTCGTCAACCCGGCCATCCTCGCGCATGCGGCTCACGGCGTGCGCTTGGTCGAAGTGGGCAAGCGGGGCGGCTGCGCTTCCACGCCGCAAGCGTTCATCGAGCGCCTGATGCTGGCCGAGGCGCGCGCGGGCCTGCACGTGGTGCGCCTGAAGGGGGGCGACCCGTATCTGTTCGGACGGGGCGGCGAAGAGCGCGCCTACCTGCGCAGCCATGGCGTGGCCGTCGAAGTGATCCCGGGCATCAGCAGCGGCCTGGCCGCGCCATCGTCCATTGGCGTGCCGCTCACGCACCGCGGCTGGAGCCAGGGCGCCATCTTCGTCACGGGCCACGGCAAGGATGCCGCGTCCGAGCCGAACTGGTCGGCCCTGGCGCAAAGCGGCTTGACGCTCGTCATCTACATGGGCGTGGCCAGGGTGGCCGCCATCCAGGCCGGCTTGCTGGCCGGCGGCATGGCGCCCGGCACGCCCGTGGCCGTGGTGCAATCGGCCAGCCTGGCCGACCAGCGCCAGTTGCTGAGCACTTTGCAGCGCTTGGCGGACGATCTGCAGGCCAGCGGCCTGGGCAGTCCCAGTATTATCGTCGTGGGCGACGTGGTGCGCTGCGCCGATGCGTGGGATGACCATGGCGCAAGCACATTGCAGGCTGGAGCGTTGCGGGAGGCTTGAGCGCCAGGTGTTTTCCACAGCAACCACCCTGCGCGCTTTTTTTCTTGCACAAGCGCGTCGGGCATGAGCTTTGATAGTATCCTCGTACTTGCTGGGCGGCCGCAGCGCCGTCCATTCGAGGAAACCGGAATAAGCGATCGACAATGCACACTTTGAGCAAGGGCGGGGCGGGATCAGGTATCAGGATATGGGCGGGTGGCCTGCTGCTGGCCCTGGCGGTGGGCGGCGCCTTGTATGCGGGCGCGGCGCGCACGGTCAATGACGACGCCGAACAGCGTTTCGACAATCTCACGCATAGTGCCCAGCACAGCCTGATCACGCGCGTAAAAAGCTATTCCGACCTGCTGCGGGGACTCGAAGCCCTGTTTCGCACCAGCGAGCACCTGACGCGGCGCCAGTTCCACGATTACGTGACCGGCCTCGATATCGTGCGACAGTTCCCGGCCATCGAATCGGTCAACTATGCGGCGGCCATGCCGTCCACGCAGCGCGCCGCTTTCATCGAGGCCGTGCGCCGTGATACCAGCCTGGCGCCGCGCGGCTATCCCGCCTTTACCATCCGGCCCTCGGGGGAGCGGCCTGAATACACGGTGCTCACTTACCTGGAACCCGATTCCCTGCTGGCCGAACGCATGGGTGTCGATATCGGCGCCAACCCGCTGGTGGCGCAATCGCTGGCGCAGGCGCGCGACAGCGGCCAGGTCAGCGCGTCGGGGCAGGTGATCATGATCAAGGGGCCGCCCGCGCACGTGGGCCTGGGCATGCGCCTGCCCGTGTACCGCAATGGCATGCCGCAAGGCAGCGTGGCCGAGCGTCGCGCCGCCTACCAGGGGTCCGTCGGCATCGGCTTTGGCGTGGCGCAGCTGGTGCACAGCGCGCTCGAACGCAGCGCCCTGGAGCCGCTGCACCTGACCCTGTACAGCGCGGCCGACCAGTTGACGGCCAGCGGGACCCTGTCCATCACGCCGCAGGACCGGCTGCTGTTCAATGATGACGGCGACCTGGCGGCGGCGCCGCCGCAACCGGGCAGCGATGCCGACTATTTCGACCAGGTGCTGCCCGTCGCGTACCAGGGCGGCCTGTGGAAGGCCCATTTCCGCGTGCGCAAGGCGGAGCTGTACAGCCCCTTCGACCGTTATTTCCCATGGCTGGCGCTGGCCGTCGGCGTGGCCGGCACCCTGCTCATTTATGGCTACATCTTTACCTTGTACCGCTCGCGCCGCAACGCGGTGGCGCAGCGCACCTTGCTCGATACGGTGCTCGACAGCGTCGACGCCTACGTCTACATGAAGGATGCCGACCTGCGCTACCGCTACGTGAATGCGCGCACGGCCACCATCCTGGGCCGTCCGGCGGAGCAACTGATCGGCCGCCAGGATGGCGAGTTGATGTTGGGCGATGCGGCCGCCGCCGCGCAGCTGACGGAGCGCCAGGTCTTCGACAGCGGCGCCAAGTTCGTCGGCGAGGAGCGCTTCGTCGATGCACAGGGCCAGGTGCATCACCTGTGGAGCGTGAAGGTGCCGCTGGGCTTGCCCGGTCCCGTCACGGGCCTGATCGGCCTGTCCACCGACGTGACGGAATTGCACCGCCTGAAAGAGCAGGCCGACGCGGCCAGCCAGGCCAAGAGCGACTTCCTGTCGAACATGAGCCATGAAATCCGCACGCCGATGAACAGCATCATCGGCATGGCGCACCTGGCGCTCAAATCCGTGGCCGACGCGCGCCAGCGCGACTACCTGCAAAAAATCTACCATTCGGGCCAGCACTTGCTGGGCCTGATCAACGATATCCTCGATTTTTCCAAGATCGAGGCGGGCAAGCTGGAACTGGAAGTGCTGGACTTCCGCCTCGACACCCTGCTTGCGAACGTTGCCAGCCAACTGGGCGACGCGGCCGCCGTCAAGGGCCTGGCGCTGCAGTTCGATATCGCGCCGGAGCTGCCGCAGCGCTGGCGCGGCGACCCGCTGCGCCTGGAGCAGGTCTTGCTGAACCTGACCAGCAACGCCATCAAGTTTTCCGACAATGGCAGCATCTTCGTGCGCGTGCGCCAGTCCGAGGAGCGCGGCAGCTACGCCATGCTGCGCTTCGAGGTGCAGGACCGGGGCATCGGCATGAATCAGGAAGAGGTGGCGCAGCTGTTCCGCTCCTTCCACCAGGCCGACCCGTCGACCACGCGCAAGTATGGCGGCAGCGGCCTGGGACTGGTGATCAGCAAGCAGCTGGTGGAGCTCATGGGCGGCAAGGTGGGCGTGTACAGCCAGCCGGGCCTGGGCAGCACCTTCTGGTTTACGGCGCGCCTGGAGAAAAGCGCGCAGGCGGCCGACGAGCGCATCGCCGAAGTCGAGCCGGAAGTATTGGGCGTGATACGCGGCGCGTCCATCCTGCTGGTCGAAGATAACGTTTTCAGCCAGCAGGTGGGCTGCGAATTGCTGGAAGACGCCGGCGCCACCGTCTGCGTCGCCGGCAATGGCCGCGAGGCGCTGGAATTGCTGGCCCGCCAGCGCTATGACTGCGTGCTGATGGACGTGCAGATGCCGGAGATGGACGGCTTCGAGACGACGCGCCGCATCCGCGCCGACCCGAAACTCACTGGCTTGCTGGTGATCGCCATGACGGCCAATGCGGGCAGCGAAGACCGCGCGCGTTGCCTGGAGGCTGGCATGGATGAATTCGTGACCAAGCCGATCGCCCCGAATCTGCTGTTTCACCTGCTGGCGAAATGGTTCCGCTTACGTGGGGGTATTGGCGGCGTCGGCAGCATGGGCCAAGCGCGCGCAAGCGACAGGCTGGCGGCGCCGAAAGCGACGCCACCGGGCGCCGCGCCGGAGTTGCGCGACACGGCCATCCTCGACCTGGCCACCCTGGCCCTCACGTTCAGCAATGACGCCGTGAAGATGCGCAAATACACCCAGTTGTTCCTCGACACGGCGCGCGACGGCATCGCCGAAATGGAGCAGGCCATGGCGCTGGAAGACCTGGGGCGCCTGGCCGACCTGGGGCACCGCAGCAAATCGTCGGCGCTGGCCGTGGGCGCCCATGCCTTTGCGGGTCTGTGCACGTCGATCGAAGGCTTGCGCCTGGGCGGCGATCTGCAGCAGGCGCGCGCCTTGCTGGCGGCCCTGAGGCCGGCGCTGGCGCAGGTGGCGGAACAAATTTCCATGGAATTTGCCGCCAGCGACGCCCCCTGACGCACGCAGCGGCGATAATAGGCGTTTGACGTCTCTGGCCACCCGGCCGGAGACGCGGCAACCCATCGGATCAGCATGCATACACCCGTCACGCCCGGCCTCCTTATCCTGCACGGCAACCAGCTGGAACAGCTGCGCGCCGCCGTCTTCCAGTGGCTGCGCCAGCATCCGCTGGCGCCGCTGGAAACGGATATCTTCCTGGTGCAGTCGAACGGCGTGGCCGAATGGCTGAAGATTGCCCTGGCCGAGGAGATGGGCGTATGCGCCGCCACGCGCATCGCGCTGCCAGCGCGCCTGCTGTGGGAAAGCTACCGGGGCATGCTGGGGCGCGACAGAGTCCCGCGCGTGTCGCCGTTCGACAAGTCCCCGCTGACGTGGCGTTTGATGCGTCTTTTACCGTCGCTGCTGACCGACCCCGTGTTCGCGCCGCTGCGCTACTTCCTGGCCGATGGCGATTGCGAACGCCGGCTGCAGCTGGCCGAGCGCCTGGCCGACCTGTTCGACCAGTACCAGGTCTACCGCGCCGACTGGCTGGCCGACTGGGCGGCGGGGCGCGACCAGTTGCGCACGGCGCGTGGTGAATCCATCGTTTTGAAGGAAGACCAGCGCTGGCAGGCGCAGTTGTGGCGCGCCGTGGCGGCCGACGTCGAGGATGTCGAGCGCGACACGGGCCGCGCCGACATCCACGATGCCTTCCTGGCGGCGATTGCCGCCGGCGATGCGCCGGCTGGCAAGCTGCCGCGCAGGGTGGTGCTGTTTGGCGTGTCGGCCTTGCCGTACCAGACCTTGCAGGCGCTGGCCGCGCTGGCGCGCCACACGCAGGTGGTGCTGGCCGTTCCCAATCCGTGCCAGTTCTACTGGGGCGACATTATCGACGGGCGCGACTTGCTGCGCGCGGAAAACAAGCGCCAGCGCCAGCGCAACGGCACCGACCTGGCGCAAATTCCGTTGGAAGAACTGCATGCGCACAGCCACCCGCTGCTGGCCAGCTGGGGCAGGCAAGGGCGCGACTTCATCCGCATGCTCGACGAATTCGACGAACACGCGCAAGCGGAAGGGCGCGACGACAGCCTGCGCATCGACCTGTTTGGCGAGGAGGTGGGCGAGACCCTGCTGCAGCAGGTGCAGGTGGCCATCCGCGAACTGCGTCCGCTGGCCGAGCATGAACAGGTGCCGCCCGACGCGGCCGACCGCTCGATCGAATTTCACGTGGCGCACAGCGTGCAGCGCGAAGTGGAAGTGCTGCACGACCAGCTGCTGGCCATGTTCGCGCACAGCGCCGAGACGCTCTTGCGTCCGCGCGACGTGGTGGTGATGGTGCCCGACATCGATACCTTCACGGCCGCCATCCACGCCGTCTTCGGCCAGTACCGGCGCAACGACGAGCGTTTCATCCCGTTCGAGATCGGCGACGTGAAGGACCGCAGCGTGAACCCGCTGCTCGTCGCGCTCGAGTGGCTGCTGCAACTGCCGCAGCAGCGCTGCCGCCAGAGCGAAGTGCGCGACCTGCTCGACGTGCCGGCGCTGGCCGCCCGCTTCGGCCTGCAGCCGGACGACCTGGTCACCTTGGGCGCCTGGATCGAAGGGGCGGGCGTGCGCTGGGGCCTGGACCAGCATCACCGCAGCGGCCTGGGGCTGGGCGCGGCCGGCGAACAGAATGCGTGGATCTTTGGCGTGCGGCGCATGCTGCTCGGCTATGCCAGCGGCAGTGGCGCCAGCTTTGGCGGCATCGAGCCGTATGCGGAAGTGGGCGGCCTCGATGCGGCGCTGGCGGGCTCGCTGGCGCAGCTGGTCGAGGCGCTGCTGCACTGGCGCACCGTGCTGGCCGGCACGCGTACGCCTGCCGAGTGGGGCGTGCAGGCGCGCGCGCTGCTGGCCGCCTTCTTTGATGCCGACGACGAGGGCGATCGCCTGACCCTGGCGCAGCTGGAAGGCGCCTTGCAGGGCTGGCTGGAAACCTGCGAGCATGCTGGCTTTGTCGAGTCGGTGCCGTTGTCCGTGCTGCGCGTGGCGTGGCTGGGCGCGCTGGACGAACCGACTCTGAACCATCAATTCGTCTCCGGCGGCGTCACGTTCTGCACCCTGATGCCGATGCGCGCCGTGCCGTTCCGCGTCGTATGCCTGCTGGGCATGAACGATGGCGATTTCCCGCGCCGCGCGCAGAAGGCAGATTTCGACTTGCTGGCGCTGCCCGGCATGGCGCGCCCGGGCGACCGCTCGCGCCGCGACGATGACCGCTACCTGATGCTCGAAGCCTTGCTGGCCGCGCGCGACAAATTGTACGTAAGCTGGGTAGGGCGCAATGTGCGCGACAATTCCGAGCAGCCGCCGTCCGTGCTCGTGTCGCAGCTGCGCGACTACCTGGCGGCCGGCTGGTCGCTGGACCGCCACCTGGTCTCCCTGACGACCGAGCACGCGCTGCAGCCATTCAGCCGCCGCTATTTCGAGGCCGATGGCTTGCTGACCTATGCGCGCGAATGGCGCGTCGCGCATGCGGATGCGGATGCACAGGCCGAGGAACTGGCGCTGGGGCCCTACGAACTCGATCCCGGTACGCGCTTGAAACTGGGCGAGCTGGCCAGCTTCTTGCGCCAGCCCGTCAAATACTTTTTCCGCCGCCGCCTGAGCGTGCATTTCGCCGACGCGGCCATGCTGGGCGAGGATGAAGAGCCGTTCGGCCTGAATGCGCTCGAGCGCTATCTGCTGGAAGACACCATGCTGGACGATGGCGGCGCGGTGGAAGCCTTGGACGACGTGCGCGCCAGCCTGGAAGCACGTGCGGAAAAGCTGGCGCGCGAAGGCGTGCTGCCCATCGGCCTGATCGGCCGGCAAGTGCAGGCGCAGCTGGTCGAGGCGCTCGTGCCCGTGCGCAGCGCGTGGTTGTCGCTGCGCGCCTCGTTCCCGTACGCGGCCGACAAGCGCGCCATCAACTTGCCGTTTGGCGAAGTGCAGATCGACGACTGGCTCGACAAATTGTGCAGCAACGGGCAGGACACGGCCTGGCTGATGCAGATATCCTCGAAGGTGACGGACAAGGGTGGCCTGGCGCGCGGCGACAAGCTGATGCTGATGTGGCTGCGCCAGCTGGCCGCCGCCGCCCTCGGTTTCCCCGTCACCGGCTACCTGGTGGCGCGCGACGCCATCGTCAGCATGGCGCCGCTCGATCCGGCCACGTCGCGCGACGCGCTTGCCACCTTGCTGGCGCTGTGGCGCGAAGGCATGAACCATCCGCTGCCCACGGCCTGCAAGACGGGCCTGGCGCTGGTGCAGCAGGGCGACCCGCGCACCGTGTATGACGGTGGCTTCGACATGACTGGCGAGCGCGCGGAACTGTGTTTGGCCCGCCTGTGGCCCGAGTTTTCTGCTTTGGCTGCGGAGGAAGCGTGGGAAGACTGCACGCGCGAGCTGTATGGTCCGCTGGCCGACTGGCTGCAGGAACACATCACGATCGACCCGATCAGCGCGCCCGATGATGGCGCGGGAGAAGAACAATGACGAGCCATTTGCTCAACCCGCTGGCGTTCCCGCTGCATGGCTCGCGCCTGATCGAAGCGTCGGCCGGTACGGGTAAAACCTGGACCATCGCCGCGCTGTACGTGCGGCTCGTGCTGGGGCATGGCGACGACGACAGCCGCTTTACGCGTCCGCTGCTGCCGGCCGACATCCTCGTGATGACATTTACCCGCGCCGCCACGCGCGAATTGTCGAACCGCGTGCGCGAGCGCCTGATCGAGGCGGCCGCCTATTTCCGCCATGAGTCCGGGGGCAGCGATCCATTCCTCGACGCCTTGCTCGAATCCTATCCCGACGAGAGCGAACGGCAAAAGGCCGCGCACCGGCTGATGCTGGCCGCCGAGACGATGGATGAAGCGGCCATTTTCACCATCGACGCCTGGTGCCAGCGCATGCTGCGCGAGCATGCGTTCGACAGCGGCAGCCTGTTCGACGAGGAACTGGTCAGCGACGAGCAAGCCTTGTTCGAGGATGCGGCCCACGATTACTGGCGCCAGCAAGTCTATCCCTTGCCGCCGCAGGCGCTTGACGTGCTGCTGGCCTGCTGGCCCGACGTCGGCGCGTTGAAGAAAGGCGCGCGCGAGCTGGCGCGCCGCGCGGACATCATGCGCATGGCGGACGAGGAACCGTTATCCACGCTGATCGCGCGCGAACAGCGGGCGCTGGCCGCGCAGCTGGCCACCCTGAAGGCGGGCTGGGTCGAGCGCGTCGACCAGATGGCAGTGTGGATCAACGACCACCGCGCCGCCAATCCCAAGTGTTTTAACGGCGTCAAGATGAAGCCGGAAAACCTGGCGAAGTGGTTCGACGGCTTGCGCCGCTGGGCGCAGGATCCGCTGTTGCTGCTGCCGGCCGTCACGGCCAAGGCGTGGGAGCGCTTGACGCCGTTCGGCATCGAGGATGCGTTTGCCAAGAGTTTCACGGCCCAGGTGCCCGAGTGCTTCGAGCATACGGAGGCGCTGGGGATCGCCCTGGCGGGTATCACGCCGCTGGCGCACAAGCTGCATCTGCATGCGGCGGCGGCCATCGCGCGGCGCATGGACCAGTTGAAGCGCCAGTCGCGCCAGTTCGGCTTTGCCGACATGCTGCAGCGCCTGCACGACGCGCTGGCCGGCGAGAATGGCGCGGCCCTGCGCCAGCGCATCATCGACCAGTATCCGCTGGCCATGGTCGATGAATTCCAGGATACGGCGCCGGCCCAGTACCAGATTTTCAACCTGCTGTACCGCATCGCCGACAACGACCCGGCGCTGGGCCTGTTCCTGATCGGCGACCCGAAACAGTCGATCTACGGCTTTCGCGGCGCCGACATCCAGAGCTACCTGGCGGCGCGGCGCGCCACCACCGGGCGCCACTATCAGCTGGGCACCAACTACCGCTCGACGGCGCCCCTGGTGGCGGCCGTCAACCAGCTGTTCCTGCACGCGGAGCGCGACGAGGTGCCGCTTGGGGCCTTCCGCTACCGGCAAAACGGCGAGAATCCGCTGCCGTTCGAGGCCGTCGACGCCAAGGGCCGCGCCGAGCACCTGGTGAACGCCGGCGGCCCATTGCCGGCCCTGCTGGCCGCCTGCGCCAGCGATGAAGGGCTGCGCGGGGACAGCTACCGCGAGTATTTCGCGCAGCATTGCGCCGAACATATCGTCGCCATGCTGGGCGATGCGCAAGCCGGTTTTACCGGTCCCGACGGGTTTGCGCGCTTGCAGCCGGCCGATATCGCCATCCTCGTGCGCGACCGCAAGGAAGCGGCGGCCATCCGCCGCGCGCTGGCGCGCCGCCGGGTCGCCAGCGTCTACCTGTCCGACAAGGATTCCGTCATCGACAGCGAGGAAGCGCAAGACGTGCTGCGCTGGCTGGCGGCGCTGGCCAATCCCCTCGACGGGGGGCTGGCGCGCGCCGCTTTTGCCACGCGCACCATCGGCCTGTCGCTGGGCGAACTGGCGCGCCTGTCGAGTGATGAACTGGAATGGGAGCGCCGGGTCGAGCAACTGAAGGCCCTGCACCTGATCTGGCAGCGCCAGGGCGTGCTGGCCATGCTGCGCCGTTTCATCCACGAATTGCAATTGCCCGCCATGCTGCTGCAGCAGACGGGAGGCGAGCGGCGTTTGACGAATCTGCTGCACCTGGCCGAGCTGCTGCAATCGGCCAGCCGCCAGCTCGATGGCGAGCAGGCGCTGATACGCTGGCTGGCCGAGCAGATCGCAGGCGAAGGCGAAAACGGCGACGAGCGCGTGCTGCGCCTGGAAAGCGATGCGGAGCTGGTGAAGGTCATCACCGTGCACAAGTCCAAGGGACTCGAATATCCGCTCGTGTATCTGCCGTTCGCCGTCACGGCGCGCAAGGTGGATAAACGCAACCGCAGCTTCTTCGAGTATGCGGGCGACGATGGCGAACGCCGTCTCGACCTGTCCTTGTCCGACGAGGCGATGGCGGCGGTGGAAGAGGCGCGCATCGAGGAAGACTTGCGCCTGCTGTACGTGGCGCTGACGCGGGCGCGCCACTTTCTGTGGCTCGGCGTGGCCGCCCAGGCCGCGCGCAAGGCGGGCGAGAACACCTTGCACGAATCGGCGCTTGGCTACCTGCTGACGGGCGGCGACAAGCTGCCGTTCGACCAGCTGCTGCTGCGCTGGCAGCAGGTGGCGGGCAGCTGCGACGCCATCTATGTCAGCACCTTGGGGCAGCCCGACGCCTGCACGGTGCTGGACCGGGTGGAGCGGCGGCCCGAGTTGCGTCCCGCGCCCGTATTCGCGGGCGAGTTCGAACGCGACTGGTCGGTGGGCAGCTTTACTTCGCTGACGCGCCAGATCGGCGCCGTGGCGGCCGCGCATGTGCCGCAGCGGGCGCTGGAAGAAACCTTGCTGGAAGATGGCACGGCTTTCGCCGTGGCCACGCCGACGCACATGGGCGACGCGCCGTGGCACCGTTTCCCGCGCGGTTCCGTGCCCGGCAATTTCCTGCACGAGCAGCTCGAGTGGATGGGTGGCGAAGGGTTTGACTGCGTCCACGACGATAATTTCAATACGCGCCTGGCCGCGCGCTGCGAGCGGGCCGGCTGGGGCCACCGCCAGGACGACGCCATCGCCTGGCTGCGGGAAATCGCCATTACGCCGCTGCCGCTGCTCGATGCCTCGCTGTCGCAGCTGGACAGCACCCTGTCCGAGATGGAGTTCTGGTTCCCCAGCGAGCATTTGTCCACGGCGGCGCTCGACCAGGTGTGCACGCGCTTGCTGCTCGACGGCGCACCCCGTCCCGTGCTGCCGCGGCGCCAGCTGCACGGCATGCTGAAAGGCTTTGCCGACCTGGTCATCGAACGGGATGGCCGCTACTGGGTGCTCGACTACAAGTCGAATGCGCTGGGCGCCAACGACGCGGCCTACCACACGCAGGCGCTGGCGGCCGGCATGGCGCAGCACCGTTACGATATCCAGGGCGCCATCTACATGCTGGCCCTGCATCGGCTGCTGAAAAGCCGGCTCGGTGATGCGTATGATCCGGCCGAACATCTGGGCGGCGCCATTTTCCTGTTCCTGCGCGGCATCGCGAATGCGGACACGCATGGCTGCTACTGGCTGGCGCCGCAGCTGGAACTGCTGGACGGCCTCGATCAACTGTTAGAAGAAACGGAACACCATGCAGCATAACGTGCAGTTGGATACCCTGCAGATGGATGCCTTGTTCAGCCATGTCGACGGCGTCGCCGAGGCAGGGCACCTGCGCCGCCTGAGCGCCGCCTTTGCCCGCTTTATCGCCAGCCTGGACGAACAGACGCCGCATGCGTCCGCCGTGGCCGTGGCGTGCGTGGTGCTGTCCGAGCTGGAAGGGCGGGGGCACAGCTGTCTGATGCTGTTTGAGCTGGCCAGCGAACCGTCGCAGCTGTTGGGCTGGAGCGAAGAGCTGTGGCATGGCGTGCTGGCCGTTTCCGGTCCGTTGCCTGACAGCGTCGAGGGGTGGCGCGCGCTGCTGGCCGGCGCGCCGCAGGTGTGGCAGGTTGGTGCCCCCGACGTGAAACAGCCGCTGGTGCTCGATGGCGACCGCCTGTACCTGCGCCGCTACTGGCGCGACGAGACCCTGGTGGGCGAAAAAATCGCCGCGCGCGCGCAGGATTTGACGAATCCGCCGCTGGCGCAGGTGCGGCTATGGCTCGACATCCTGTTCGACCAGCCGGCCACGGACGGTGGCCCGGACTGGCAAAAAGTGGCATGCGCCATCGCCTTGCGCGGCAAGGTGGCCATCATCACTGGCGGCCCGGGGACTGGCAAGACCTACACGGTGGCCAGTTTGCTGACCTTGCTGTTTGCCGTGTCGCCGCAGCCGGAGCAGCTGCGCATCGCGCTGGCCGCGCCCACGGGCAAGGCGGCCGCGCGTTTAAAACAGTCGATTGACAAGGCCTTGGAAGGTTTGGCGGCCAAGGCGGGCGATGCGTTGCCCCTGCTGGAACTGGCGCGGCGCATGGGCGCGGCGCGCACCCTGCATAGTTTGCTGGGCGCGCGACCCGATACGCGCGCCTTTGCCCACCACGCGGGCAATCCGCTCGACGTCGACGTGCTGATCGTCGATGAAGCGTCGATGGTGCACCTGGAAATGATGGCGTCCGTGCTCGACGCCTTGCCGCCCACGGCGATCTTGATCCTGCTCGGCGACAAGGATCAATTGGCGTCCGTGGAAGCGGGCGCCGTGCTGGGCGATTTGTGCCACGACGCGCAGGCGGGCGGCTACACGGACGCCACCATCGCGTATGCGCAGGCGGCCAGCGGCGTGGCCATTCCGCCCGCCTTTGCGGGGGCGGCAGGCGCGTTGGCGCAGCAGACGGTAATGCTGCGCCACAGCCACCGCTTCAGCGGCCCGATCGGCGAACTGGCCTTGGCCGTGAATGCCGGCAGGCCCGATCTGGCCAAAGCCTGCTTCGCAGGCGACAGCGGCGGCCAGCTGGCGTGGAGCGTGAGCGCGCAGCCGGACGAGGTGCTGCGCCTGGCCTTGCGCGGGCGCGCCGACGCGCCGGGCGGGTATCAGCCGTATCTGCAACTGGTGAATGCCGGCGAGGCCGCGTACGCGCAGCATGACGACTGGGTACGCGCCGTGCTGCACAGTTTTGAATCGTTCCGCATCCTGTGCGCCGTGCGCGAAGGCGAGTGGGGCGTGGCTGGCCTGAACACGGCCATCGAACTGCGGCTGGAAAAGGAAGGCTTGATACGCCGCAGCGAATGGTATGTGGGCCGTCCTGTGATGGTCACGCGCAACGATTACGGCACGGGCGTGTTCAATGGCGACATCGGACTGACCTTGCGCGACCCTGCGCGGCCGGGATCCCTGCGCGTGTACTTCCTGGAAGGGGAGAACGTGCGCAGCGTGCTGGCCACGCGCTTGCGCCACGTGGAGACGGCGTTCGCCATGACCGTGCATAAATCGCAGGGTTCGGAATTCCGGCACACGGTGCTGGTGCTGCCGCAGGAGGGCGGTGCCATGCTGGCGCGCGAACTGGTCTACACGGGCATCACGCGCGCGCGCGACTTCTTTACCCTCGTCTCGCCCACGCAGGCCGTGCTGTTCGACGCAATTCTGCGCCGCACGCAGCGGGCCAGCGGCTTGAGAGGGCTGATCGGCTGATGGGGCTCGATAGGTTTCCATGCGGAAATATATGTGTTGTATTCCGAATATTGATGAAATTTGTTCCGATTTTTGTGTGAAAATGCTTTCGTAGAGAAAGCGGTGCAACAGCACTGTTTCACGCCAATAAAATCGAAACGAGGAGTCCATCATGTTGTCTTCCCTTCGCACGCGGCTGGTGCTCATTTGCGTGGCCATCGTCGTCCTGTCCATGCTGGCCTTGTCGGCCGCCAATTACGTCACCACGCGCGGCAGCATGCTGGCGTCGTCGGACCAGCAGATGCAGCAGCTGCTGCAAAGCCAGTCGGCCGTGCTGGCGCAGTGGGTCGATGGCAAGAAAAAGGTCATGGCGTCCGTCGTCATGTCGGCTGAGACGCCCGATCCGCTGCGCGCCTTCCAGATCGCGGAAAAGGCTGGCGATTTCGCGGAAGTGTTCATCGGTTACGCGGACAAGCGTTCCGTATTTACCCATCCTGGCCGTCCGGCCGATTTCGATCCCACGGCGCGCGCCTGGTACACGGATACCGTCAAGGCGGGCGTGCCGATGCTCACGCCGCCGTACGTGGATGCTGCCAGCCACAAACTCGTGGTGTCGTTCACGGCGCCCGTCGGGCCGAAAGAGGCATTGGTCGGCGTGGCGGGCGCGGATGTGCTGCTCGATACGGTGATTGCCAACGTGGTGGCGATCAAGCCGACGCCGCACAGTTTTGCCTTCCTCGTCGACCAGAGCGGCACCATCATCGCCCATGCGAACAAGGACCTGAGCCTGCAGCCGGTGGCGAAACTCGATGCGGCGCTGTCGGCCGCGCAGGTCAACCGCCTGGAAAGCACGCGCACCAGCGACGCCGTGCGCCTGAACGACCGCGACGGCATGCTGTACGTCACGCGCGTGGCGGGCACCGACTGGCTGCTGGCCGTGGTGCTCGACCAGCAGGAAGCCATGCAAGCCTTGCAGACGATGCTGACGACGGCCACCGTCACGGCCGCGCTGCTGACGGGGCTGGCCGCGTTGTTGCTGTCGCTGCTGGTGTTCAAGATGCTCAAGCGCCTGGAACTGGTGCGTGACGCGCTCGACGACATCGCCTCGGGCGAGGGCGATTTGACGCGCCGCCTCGACGCTTCCGGCGTGGATGAACTGGCGCAGATCGCCGGCGCCTTCAATCGCTTCATCGACAAGATCGCCGCCGTTCTCGTGAAAATTCGCACGGCCAGCGAGTCGGTCAAGGTATCGTCATCGGAAATCGCCGCCGGCAACCAGGACCTGTCGTCGCGCACGGAGCAGCAAGCCAGTTCGCTGGAAGAGACGGCCGCCTCGATGGAGGAGCTGACCAGCACCGTCAAGCAAAATGCCGACAATGCGCGCCAGGCCAACCAGATGGCGCAATCGGCGTCCGGCGTGGCCAGCAAGGGCGGGCAAGTAGTGGCGCAGGTGGTCGATACCATGGCCTCGATCAACGATTCGTCGAAGAAGATCGTCGACATCATCAGCGTCATCGACGGCATCGCCTTCCAGACGAATATCCTTGCGCTCAACGCGGCCGTGGAAGCGGCGCGCGCGGGTGAGCAGGGACGGGGCTTTGCCGTGGTGGCAACAGAGGTGCGCAGTCTGGCGCAGCGTTCCGCGGGCGCGGCCAAGGAAATCAAGCTGCTGATCGACGATTCGGTGAGCAAGGTCGATTCGGGCGCGCGCCTCGTCGACGAGGCCGGCGCGACGATGCAGGAAATCGTCGACAGCGTGCGCCGCGTCACCGACATCATGGGCGAGATCACGGCCGCCAGCGTCGAGCAAAGCTCGGGCATCGAACAGGTGAACCAGGCGATTGCGCAGATGGACCAGGTGACGCAGCAGAACGCGGCCCTGGTGGAAGAGGCGGCGGCCGCTGCCGAAAGCCTGCAAGACCAGGCCAATACCCTGGCGCAGGTGGTGGGCGTGTTCAAGCTCGATGAGGGGCAGGCACCGGCCTCTGTCAAACAGGTGGTGCGCGCACCTGCCGCGCCGCGCCTTGCCAGCAGTGCGGCAAGGACGCCCGCCGTCAAGGCGGAGCGCAGCGAGGAGTGGGAGACGTTTTAAGCCGGTTTCCAGGCGCGGCGTGGCGCCAGGGTCGGTGCCATCTGTTTCGCCACCTCGAAAAAAGCGTTGGTGGCCGGCGTGTTCTGGCGCCGATCGCGCACGGCCAGGCCCACCTTGCGGCTGACTGGCGGATTCAGGGGCAGGGCGACCAGCTCAGGATACTGTTCGCGCAGGCGCTGCGGCAGGGCCAGTTCGGCGACGATGGACAGGCCGTCGCCGCGGCTGACCATGTCGAGGATGGTGATCACCTGGCTGATGCGGTAGGGCACCTGCGGCTGCAGCCCCGCGTTGGCGAACAGCGGCTCGATCAGGCAGGCGCAGCCCGCCTCGGACATGATGAACGGCCCCTCGCACAGCTGCGCCAGGGTGATGGATGTTTCGCTGGCCAGCGCATGGCTGCGCGGCACCAGCGCCATCATCTGGTCTTCCACCAGCGGCGCCGTATCGAAACGCTCGTCGGGCAGCACGACGAAGCCCACGTCGACCCTGCGTTCGCGTATCCACTGCACCACCTCATGGTCGGCGCCTTCGTCGATGCGCAGGTCGATGCCCGGATAGCGCAGGCGGAATTGCGCCGTGATGGCGGGTAGCAGGTTCAACGATGATGTGGGACCGAACGAGCCGATGCGCAGGCTGCCCTGGCGCTGGCCCAGCACGTCGGCCGCTTCCTGGCGCATGGCTTCGGACAAGCCGAGGATTTCGCGCGCGCGCACCAGCAGTTGGCGGCCCACGTCGGTCAGCTCGGCCGAGGCCTGGTGGCGCGCGATCAGGTCCACGCCCATCTCCTTTTCCAGCGCCTTCAAGGCGTGCGAGACGGCCGACTGGCTGATGCCCAGCTGCGCGGCGGCGGCAGAAAAGCCGTGCAGTTCGGCCACCAGGGTAAAAATTTCCAGTTGCGTGAAGGTCATGGTGTGGTTTCTTTGATGTATGAGTATTTACTCATTATTTCATGAGTTGATATTAGTATTAATATATATCTGCAGCGTCCGCTGCACAAGCGACATCATAGGACTTTCCATGCGCACTACCGCCATCCCTTCAGCCGCCTTGCCTTCCGTGCAATCGCCGCTCGTCTATCTCAAACTCATTTTCGTCGCCCTGTTCTGGGGCGGTACCTTTATCGCGGGACGCGTGCTGGCGCAGCAGATGCCGCCCATGACGGCCGCCAGCGGACGCTTCGGCGTGGCCGTGCTGCTGCTCGTCGTGCTCGCGTGGAAACTGGAAGGGGGCTTGCCGCGCCTGGACCGCAAGCAGCTGATGACGACGGCCGCGCTGGGCCTGACGGGCATCTTTCTGTACAACCTGTGCTTCCTGGCGGCCCTGTCGCGCATGCCGGCCGGGCGCACGGCCCTGTTCGTGGCCTTGAACCCCATCGTCACGGCGCTGGCCTCGGCCATGCTGTTTCGTGAACGGCTCGGCTCCTTCAAGTGGCTGGGGATCATGCTGGCGTTCTGCGGCACGGCCATCGTCATCACGCGCGGCGACCTCGCCGGCGTGCTGCATGGTAACGGCGGCGGCATCGGCGCCGGCGAGATCTTCATGTTTTGCGGCATTTCCAGCTGGGCCGCCTACACCCTGATCGGCAGAGTCGCGCTGAAGGGCTTGAGCCCGATTGCCGCCACCACGTATGCGGCGATGTGGGGCCTGGCCTTTTTGCTGGTGGGGGCGGCAGTGGAATTTCCCACCGTGCCATGGCGCAGTTTCGGCTGGCAAGTGTGGGCCGCCATCGGCTACCTGGGCGTGTTCGGCACGGTGATCGGCTTTGTCTGGTATTACGAGGGCGTCAAAGCGCTGGGCCCGTCGCGCACGGCCGTGTTCAACAACCTCGTGCCCGTGTTCGGCATCGTGCTGGCGGCGGCGCTGCTGGGCGAGCCGGTGCTCGCCTCGATGCTGGTGGGCGGGGCGGTGACGATTGCCGGCGTCATCATGACCAACCGGCAAGCGAAATAGTTCCGGGGTCAGTTGCGCTCAGCGGGCGCGGCGGCGCTTACTTGGCTTCGCCGGCGCCTTCTTGTGCCGGCTGACCGAGGCGCGCATCACCTTCGGCTCTTCGATGCCGTTCTCGGCCGCCAGCATGCGGCGGATGTTGACGGCGTCCATGGCGCGCACGGAATTGGCGCGCGCGTTGAGCAAAATCATGGTGGCGAACTTGCCGGCCGACTTGATGCGCATGATCAGGCAGCGGCCCGCTTCATTCGTGTAGCCCGTCTTCGACAGGCCGATGTCCCAACCCTTGGCGCCCACCAGGCGGTTCGTGTTGTGGTATTCCACGTCGCGGCCCTTGATCTGAATGATGTCCTTCGAATCCGTCGTGATGCGGCTGATTTCCGGGTAGCGCGAGGCGGCCACGGCCATCTTGACGAGGTCGGCCGCCGTCGACTGGTTGTTCGGCGACAAGCCCGTCGGCTCTTCGATCACGGTCTGGCGCATGCCCAGGGCCTTGATCTTGGCGTTGACGGCCACGGCAAACGCCGTCGGGCCGCCGGGGAAGGTGCGCGCCAGCGAGGCGGCGGCGCGGTTGTCGGACGACATCAGCGCCAATTGCAGCACGTCGTGGCGGCTCAGGGTGGCGCCCACGGGCACGCGCGAGGTGCTGTGCTTCAAGGTGTCGACATCCTCGCGGTCGATGCTGATTTCTTCCTGCATGTTCGCCTTGGAGTCGAGCACGACCATGGCTGTCATGAGTTTGGTCAGCGAGGCGATGGGCACCACGACGTTGGAATTTTTTTCAAGCAAGACTTTGCCTGTACCGTCTTCGACCACCAGTATCGACTGGGAACCGAAGGGCACGGCGATGGCCGCTGTCGAAAGCGTCATCAGCACCGCGGCGAACATTTTTTTGAGCATGGGATTGTATGTGGGAAAGCAGTTTTGGGGCGCCATCGTGGGCGCTGCGCGCAAATCCGGGACGGGGCCGCGCGGGGACGCGACGTGTATCTCGGAGGCAATATTTGCCAAGCTTAAACAATACCATTAAAGATCAAGCGATGTCTACGGTACAGGCCCGCAACAGGCGGCGTTGCGGCCAATTTGGCAAATAAAAACGGCTATTCTTGCCGTAGTGAAAATTGTTGCGCATTTATTGATTTCATCTTGGAAACTTCGTATGATTTGAGCAATGTTGGCAGCGAAGGCCTGGCGGACGCCGCGCGCTTCGTCGTTGATCCCTGCCGCTTCGTGCTTCGTCGCCCCGCGCTATGCCCCGCAACAGGGGCGCCGTAGACTGCGTTCATGCCTGAATCACAGACCACGGAGAACGCATCGTGTTAAAAAAATATACGGATTGGTACCGCAGCGTCGATGAGGAATCGCTGCTGGTGTTGAAACACCCGGAGATGGCGGAGCAGGTCCAAGGACGGGTGCGTCGCTACGTCGCCATGAAGCTGGTCAAGCTGACGCCGATCGAGCGCCAGCAGCTGCACGATTTCCTGCTCAAGTACCGTGGCGCCGGTTTTTACATCGCCGCGGGCAAGCTGATGCTGTTGTTCAGCGTCATCGGTGTCGCACTGCACCTGCTGCTGCCGGCCAGGTTCGAATTGCTCAAGGCCCTCATCTTCAGCAACGGCCTGGGTTTTGCACTGGCGTGGGGCCTGGTGGGCGTGTGGTTCAATTACCGCAGTTCCGTGCGCAACAGGCTCAAGAAACTCTTGCTGATCGTGTCGACCTGCGTGGCCGGGGTGGCGGTTGGCGTGCTGCTGGCCGGCTTGAGCGATACCGGTTCCATGGACATGGCCTTCGAGCGTTTGCTGCGCGTGGGCGGCACGGCCTTGCTCGTCGCTTGCCTGTTTTACATGGTGCCGCTGGCAATCGTCACCACCTGGCGCAACCGCCAGTACGAAGCGCTGACCCTGCAGCTGCAGCAGGATGCCGAGCGCGACCGCCTGGCGCGCGAACTGAGCGAATCGCAGCTGCGCCTGCTGCGCGCGCAGATCGAGCCGCATTTCCTGTTCAATACCCTGGGCGCCGTGCAGCAGCTGGCCGAGCAGGGAGCGCAAGGCGCCAGCCGGGCCGCCGCATTGACGGCCGACCTGATCGCCTTCCTGCGCGCCAGCCTGGCGGAGATGCGCAGCGAGCAAGTGCCCTTGCAAAGCGAATTCGACATGGTGGCCGCGTATTTGCGCGTGATGCAGGCGCGCATGGGCTCGCGCCTGCGCTATGCGCTGGACTTGCCGGCCGAGTTTGCGCACGCGACGATACCCAGCATGATCTTGCTTACCTTGGCGGAAAACGCCATCAAGCATGGTATTGAACCAGCGCTGCGCGGCGGCGAGATCCGCCTGTCGGCGCTGGGGGTGGGCGGCATGCTGCGCCTGCGCGTGCAGGACACGGGCATGGGTTTGCCGGAAAGCGGCGCGGGCAGCGCACTGGGAGGCGGACTGGGCCTGGAAAACGTGCGTAGCCGGCTGTTGCTGTCCGATCCGTCCGCCAGCCTGAGCCTGCGCGACGGCGAAGAGGGCGGCGTGATCGCTGAAATATTGCTACCCATTAAAATTGAAACGAGCCTGAAAGCACCCGCCGAATGAACCCCACTATCCTGATCGCCGAAGACGAACCCCTGATGCGCGAGCGCCTGCTCATGCTGCTGGCGCAAGCCTGGCCCGAGGCGCACGTCGTGCTGGTGGCGGAAAACGGCAACGATGCCTGGGACGGTTTCCTCGAGCATGAGCCGGACGTGGTCTTCCTCGATATCCGCATGCCGGGCTTGTCGGGTCTGGAAGTGGCCGAGCGGATCGGCAAGCGCGCCCATGTGGTGTTCGTCACGGCCTACGACCAGTACGCCGTCGATGCGTTCGACGCGGGCGCCGTCGACTACCTGCTCAAACCCGTGCAGGCCGAGCGCCTGCAGCGGGCGCTGGCCCGCCTGCGCGACAAGCTCGGCGCCCAGCCGGCCGACATGGCCAATTTACTGCAGTCGCTGCGCGCTGCCTTGCCGGCCGCATCGCGCGACAAGTTGAAATGGATCAAGGCCAGCGTGGGCAAGCAGATCCGTTTGATCGACATCGACGACGTGCTGTTCTTCCAGGCCGACACCAAATACACGCGCGTGGTGCTGGCCGGTTCGGAAGCGCTGGTGCGTACGCCATTGAAGGATTTGCTGGGCGGCCTCGATCCGGAACAGTTCTGGCAAATCCACCGCGGCACCATGGTCAACGTCAAAGCCATCGAGGCGGCCGAACGCATCGACGCCGAGCGCATGCAGGTGCTGGTGCGCGGCAGCACGGAAAAGCTGCCCGTCAGCCGCACGTTTACGTATCTGTTTCGCGATTAGCGTGCATGGAAAAACGCGCGCTTACTGGATCTTGGCGATAGACACTTCCGTCGACTTGACCAGCGCGATGACTTCGCTGCCTACTTTCAGGTCCAGGTCCTTGATCGAGCGCGAGGTGATCACCGACGTGACGATGCCGTGCGGCGTTTCCACGTCCACTTCCGAGACCACGGGGCCAAAGATGATTTCCTTGATCTTGCCGCGAAACTGGTTGCGTACATTCACTTCCGAGATAGCCATGATATTTCCTTTGTGCCCGTAATACGCCATGTGGCGCGACAAGGCCAGAGTACGGCCCGCGCGCGCTTTTGACCACGAATCGATGCGCATATCGATATGCGGAAAGGCGTGCATCAGAAGGCAGCTGGTAGCTGCGCTATCGCGTTCTTGAGGACCAGGTCGCATCGCCCCATCATGTCTTCATATTTTTCGGGTACATCCTTGTTGCGACTGAAACGGTTGAGCATATTGATGCACATGTCAGTCAAATGATTTTTCTGCAAGATCTGGTCGACGATATGTTGCGTGGCCCTGGAGATATGCTCGGCTGCTTCTGGAGAAAGTTGATTGCCGTTCTCGTCTGCCACGGTCACAAACCTGGCCCCCACCTTGCTCGCTTCGACTTGCCGCTCCAATGACGCTACCTTGTCCTGGGCGGATACCACAGCCGCTCGCGCGGCAACGACATCAGCCGGCGCGGAACTGTTCTTGCCGTCCTTTGTCTGATCTTCCTGGAGCGCCCCCTTGTCATGCTGATCGCCGGTACTTTTGCCTGGTTCAGCTGCGGTGTCGCTCAAGTGCGTGAGTGTTGCCTTTTTGTCGCTGAGGTCAAGTTTTGCCTGTTCGAGTTTGCTTTGCAATTGTTTGCTGGCCTCCGTATCTGTCATTGGCATATTGCTTGTCTTGCGCGGAATCATCGCACCGGTTAATTGTTCGATGGCCAATACACCCAGTGTGAGATCTTGCGAGCGTGCCATCAGCATCATGACATCGCCGTCGGACAGCCAATTGTTTTGTGCAAACGCACAGATACGGAACAGATGCTCGCGCATCAAGGTGATCGATTGCGAATGCAGGCCGACACTTTGCGAATTGGCCTGCAACGCATTCGATACCGAAGCTGCGTTGTTGGCGGAGCTGACGGATGCGCCCAGCGATGAAATATAGGCTTGCAATGCGTCAGGGGTGGGCTCGGCACAAATGACACCTTTGGCATCGGCATATGCCAGGCGTTGCGGCGCATCCAGATGTATCGCAGTGGCCTGCTTGGGTAGTGCCGTAGTACGATCAATGGTGTTGAAATTAGCGCACGCCGAGAGCGACAGCATTACGGCGCTGCTCACGGCCAGGCGCCAGGAGGTAGGGGTGAGGCGAGCCGGCGCGGTCCTGTCGGAAACGCTGGTAGGTATGGTAGGCATGGTAGGCATGGTAGGCATGATGTGGCTCCTTGAACGTTGATGCTTGCATTGATCGGCTGGCGACGCCGCTGCAGGCCGCCGCCATTGACAACATGGTGCCTGCCTTGGTGCGCGTGCACATCCTTCATATGAAGGATGTTGCGCTATTGGGAGGGGGCGTGAATACAGACGGCGCCGATCCGGTCATCGCCGCCTTTTACCGGGCGGCATTGGAACCGTTGCAGTGGAGCGTGGCCATGCGCGCGTTCGCCCGGCTGGCCGGTGGCGAAGTCGCTTGCTGTTTCCTGAAGGCGGAAACGGGCGCGGTACCCTCGCGCGGCTATGTGACCGGGCTGGACCAAAGTGCCTGGGAGGATGGCTACCGGCGCTACTACCATGCGCTCGATCCCGGCTATGCGGTCCTCACGCGCGGGCCGCCCGGGCGCATGCATCTGATGCAGGATTATTTCAGCGAGCAGACGGTGGCGCGCAGCGAATATTTTCAGGATTTCTATTTGCGCGCGGGCGTGCGCTATTCGTGCAGCGGCGTCGTGCGCGACAACGGCGCGCTCACCATCCTGTCCGCGCACCGCGCCGCCGGCCAGGGCCCGTATGACGCGAACACGCACAGCCAGCTGCAGCGCGTGCTCGAGCATCTGCCAAATGTGTTTCGCCTGCGCGATACGGCGCAGCAAGCCCAGGCGCATGGCGCGCTGGCCTGGGAGGCGCTCGATGCCTTGCCGCGCGCCATCTTGCTGGTCGATGCCTGCCTGCACCTGGTTTTCATGAACCTGGCGGCGCAGCGCTTGCTGGCCGCCACGTCGCCGCTCGCCGCCGTGATCACCTTGCACGGCGGTAAGGTCGCTGTGTGTGTGAGCCAGCTGCAACAGCAACTGGCGCCGCGCGTGCGGCAAGCTTGCCTCGGAATGGCGTGCCACCGTCCAGCGCCCTTGTATGCGAGCGATGCAGACGGCCGGCCGGCGCTGGAAATTGGCATCCTGCCGCTGCCCGTGCGTATCGGCCCGGCAGATGGCGATGGCGCCAGTCTGGCCATGCTGTCCTTGCGGCCGCTGTTCAGGAGCGGGCGGCGGCATTGGCCCGGCGCGGCCGAGCGGCCATGCGGCTTGACGGGCGCGGAGTGGTCGCTGGCGCTGGCCCTGGCCGACGGCATGGAGCCAGCCGCGTACGCCCAGCGCCAGGGTGTGCGCATCAGTACCGTGCGCAGCCAGATCCAGGCCATATTGGCCAAGACAGGCACGCACCGCAGCAGCGAGATTGCCAGCCTGTTCAGCGCGTTCGAGTGGCAGGCAGGCGCACCGCCATAAAAAAACCGGGACATGTCCCGGTTTTTTTATGGATACGGCGAAGATTATTTCTGATAAATCTTGTCGAACTCGCCGCCGTCGTCAAAGTGTTTCTTTTGCGCTTGTTTCCAGCCGCCAAACACGTCATCGATGGTAAACAGCGTGATCGGCTTGAAGCTGGCCGCGTATTTCTTGGCGACTGCGGCCGAACGGGGGCGCAGGTAGTGCTTGGCGACCAGTTCCTGGCCCGGTTCCGAGTACAGGTATTGCAGGTAGGCCGTGGCTTCCTTGCGGATGCCGCGGCGGTCGACGACCTTGTCGACGACGGCCACCGGCGACTCGGCCAGGATGGAGATGCTTGGATACACGACTTCAAAGTTGTCGCCGAATTCAGCGCGCACCAGTTGCACTTCATTTTCAAACGTCACCAGCACGTCGCCGATTTCACGTTGCGTGAAGGTGGTGGTGGCGCCGCGGCCGCCGCCGTCCAGCACGGGTACGTTCTTGAACAGCTTGGTAACGAGGTCGCGCGCCTGCGCTTCGCTGCCGCCTTTTTTCACGGCATAGCCCCAGGCCGCCAGGTAGGTGTAGCGGCCGTTGCCCGAGGTTTTCGGGTTCGGCACGATGACCTTGATGCCGGGCTTGGCCAAGTCGTCCCAGTCCTTGATGTGTTTCGGGTTGCCTTTGCGTACCAGGTACACCATGGTCGAATAGAACGGCGCCGCATTGTTCGGGAATTTCTTGGCCCAGTCGGCCACCACGAGGCCACGGTCGACGAGGATGTCGATGTCATTGGCCTGGTTCATGGTGACGACGGACGCTTCCAGGCCATCGGCCACGGAGCGCGCCTGCTTGCTCGAGCCGCCGTGCGATTGCTTGATGGTAATCGTTTCGCCCGTTTTGGCTTTCCAATCAGCAATAAATGCGGGATTCACATCCTTGAACAATTCGCGCATCACGTCGTACGAAGCGTTCAGCAAGACCACGGGTTCGGCGGCACTGGCGGCCATCGGCAGGCTCATGGCGGCAGCGGAAGCGGCCAGGGCGCTGGCCAGGAACCAGCGGCGCGAGCGTTGGGTGAGCGTTGCTGCGGCAGTCGTTACGGCGTTGGAATGGGTCATGTTGAACTCTTGTTGTGAGAATAGATAGACATAGTCTAAAATTCCGGCCGGAAAAGAAACGAATTTTTCGTAATATGCTTAGATTCGATTCCCGTTTGCGCTAAAAAACAGATATCGATTTCTGGAAACATTCGTGGGCAAGATGCGCATCAGCACTTAGTCTGCAAGCATGGCGCCATAGGCAAAACCGGCCTGTGGCGCGCGGCAAAAAACCCGAATGCGCCGCTTGGTGTATAGTCGAATCGCACGATACAGGGGTAAAACCGTCTGCATCGGCAACTGGAATATTTTGTGAGCGTACATGAGTCTTGAAATTCGTATTGCAACATCGACCGACGCTTTCGAGGCGTGCAACGTATTACGACGCTCCATCGTCGAATGCTGCAGCCTCGATCATCGGGACGATCCGGCCATCCTGGAAGCCTGGCTGGGCAATAAAACACCGCAGATGGTGGCGTGCTGGTTCGCGTCGCCCACCAATTTTTCGCTGGTCGCAGTCGAGGCGGGCGCCGTGGTCGGCGTCGGCTTGCTGACGCGCGCCGGCAAGCTGGCCCTGTGCTACCTTCTGCCCGAGGCGCAAGGCCGCGGCGCCGGCAAGGCGCTGGTGGAGCGGCTGGAAGCGCAGGCGCGCGAGTGGGGCATCAAGGCCCTGCAGCTGCACAGCACGGCCAGCAGCCAGGCCTTTTTCGTCAAGCAGGGCTATATCGAGGCGGGCAATGTGCGTTCGCCATACGGTGTGGAAACGATTTTTTGCTGGAAGCAGATTGACGCCGCCGGCATTGCCAGTGGCGACCCCAAGCGCAAACGCTTTTGCAACTGCAATTCGGCCTGACGCCCCGTCAACACCTCAGCCCGCCCATCCGGCGGCGGGCCATTGCCTCCCTTTGCATCATCCCTTCAGTAACTGATCTGGATATACACGCCTTGCTGCGTAGCATCGTTTGCCGGTAGCAAGGTGCCGCCGGCAAACAATTTCAGTTCGCCGGGTGCGAACGCCAGCCAGTTTTCGTTTTGCGTCAGCGGATGCGTGGCGATGACGGCGATGCGGTCGTCCAGATGGTTGTGCTGGCGAAAGTCGATGCTGCGCTCGCAGTCGATCAGCTGCGCCACGGAAAACGGGTATTCGCGTATCACATAGTGCAGATGCGTGGAACAGTGGGCAAACAGCAGCTCGCCGTCCGACAGGATGAAATTGAAGGTGCCGTGGGCGGCGATGTCCTTGGCGACCTCGGCGATGGCGGCGCGCAAGTCGGCGCGCGCGGGTTCACCGAGGGGAAACTGCGTGCGCAAGCGGGCCAGCAGGTGGCAAAACGCCTGTTCGCTGTCCGTGTCGCCACTGGCGCGGTAGTGCGCATTGGCCGGTGCGCGCCACGTTTTCAAGTCGCCATTGTGGGCAAACGACCAGGTCTTGCCCCACAGTTCGCGGGCGAACGGATGGGTGTTTTCCGGGGCGATGCGGCCCTGCGTCGCCTTGCGGATGTGCGCGACGATGTTTTTTGCCTTCACGGGATGCTGCTGCACCTGGGCCGCCAGCGGCGAATCGATGGCCGCCAGATGATCCGTCAGCAAGGTGCAGCCGCTACTGGAATGATAAGCGATGCCCCAGCCGTCGCGGTGCTCGTCCGTGCGCCCGCCCCGTTCGGCAAAGCCGGCAAAGGAAAATCCCAGCGCCGCGGGCTTGCTGCTGTTCATTGCGAGTAACTGGCACATGGCGGCCCTTCCTGATGGTATCGGTACATGACCACAGTAAAGGCCGGGGCAGGTGGCTGGAACGAATGTTTCCGACTATGGTTATGCGCTGGCCGTCGCATCCCTTATGTGCTGGGCGCATATCAAATGGTGAAACCATTCGTTCTCCTTTGGTTGGCGCTGCCTTACTCTGCACACTTTGGCGCCGTCTTCCCCATGAGGGCAGCTGGCGCAGCCCGATGAAGGAGCACGTATGCCATTTCCCGTCCTGAAAAATTACCTGGCCCGCCTGTCGCACCAAACCCAGGCCGGCACCAGCGTCTGGCTCGACGGGGAGGGCAGGGCGCTGGGACGCTTTTTCAATTGCACCATGACGAGCGCCTTCCAGCCGCTGCGCGAACTGGAAAGCGGCAAGCTGGTGGCGTTCGAAGGACTGGCGCGCAGCGTGTCGAAGGCGGACGAGGGCTTGTCGCTGTGGCGTTTGCTCGATCACGCGGCCAGCGACGACGAATCCGTGGAGCTGGACCGGCTGTGCCGCATGCTGCACGCCATCAATTTCTTCCGCCAGAGCGAAGCGGAGCAGTCGGACCTGTACCTGAACGTGCATGATCGGCTGCTGAGCGCCGTCAGCAGCAATCACGGCCACGCCTTCCAGCGCATCCTCGACGCGCTGGGCTTGCCCATCGAGCGCATCGTGCTGCAATTGCCGACGGTCACGCCGAACCAGGGCTGGCTGCTCAATTACGTGGCCGACAATTACCGCCGCAACGGTTTCCGCCTGGCCATCAACGTGGCCAGCGTGCAGGAGGCAACGGGCATGCTGGAGCGCTTGCACCCGCATGCGTTCAAGCTTGACGCGGGCAACCTCAGCGACGAGCAGGCCGTCGCCAGCTTCGTCACCGTGTGCCATGCGGCGAAAATTCGCGTCATCTTCAAGCGCCTCGACACGCCGGCGGCGCTGGCCGCGCTGCAGCGCGTCGCCGCCATCACGGGCTTGCCCATCGTGGCCCAGGGATATTTATTGGACAAGCCCTTGACGGCGCTGGCGCAGGCAAACCGAGACGTGGCGGCCAGCGCGGCCGCCGCATAGGACGCCGGATGCTGAAATGAGGGCGACACGATAGGCATTGAGGGTTTTTCTTCGCAGCACAATACGCTATAGTATTCCCATCGTTAAATTGGACTGACTATGGCATCGCGCAGAAATTTTCTACATCATGGTATGGGCCTGGCCGCGCTGGGCCTGGTAGCCACCCCACTCATCGGCTGCGCCTCGCGCACGGCCGCTCCCGCCGCGGCTTCGGCCAGCGCCAAGCCGCGCGCGCCGCGTACGGGCGTACCGCCCCAGCCGACGCAACTGGCCAGCGTCGACCGCTCGATCACGTCGCAGTCGCGCCAGGCCATCACCGAGATGGAGCCGCCTCCCGACATCTTCGACGCGCAGGCGCTGGACCTGGAATTCTGGCTCAAGCCCCGCACCCTGGAAGTGGTGCGCCCGGCCAGCAATGAAAAGGCGAAATTGCTGTACTGGAAAGATGGCGAAGTCATCGATTCGGCCTACCAGGAACTGTGCCACTTGCTGCGCGACGTGAACGGTAAGAAGACGGCGCCTATCGACCCGAAACTGCTGGAAACTCTGTGGGGCACGCAAGCGTTCGTGGCCCGCTACGGCATCGAGCAGCCGCTGGAAATTTTGTCGGGCTACCGCACGGCCGAGTCGAACAGCCGCCTGCGCGAAGCGGGCGTGCCGGCCGCGCGCCAGTCGCTGCACATCTCGGGCCGCGCCGCCGACATCCGCGTGGCGAATCTGAACGCGGAAGTGCTCGGTTCGCTCGTGCGCAGCTTCAAGCAGGGCGGCGTGGGCTTCTATTACCGCAACGGCCCGCGCGGCGGCTGGATTCATGCGGATACGGGCCTCCAGCGCGTCTGGAAAGGTTAAACGAAAGATTAAACACCTGACAAAACCGTCGCGAGCGGTAGTGATTTGTGGCCGAGACGCGCAGCCGTACGAAGGTACGGCGAGCATCGCAGGCCGCAAGGCGCACCGCGCAGTAGGTTTGGTCAGGCGTTTTTAGTCGTAGTGGTAGGGCGGCTCCGGCACGCTGTCGGCGTGGATCAGTTCCAGTTCATGCAGCTTGGCCGGGCGCTCCCACCAGATGCGCCAGCCGCGGCGCTGGTTTTCCCGTACTTCCGGGTGCGTTTGCAGATAGCCGTCGATAAAGCGGGTAAAGTCCGAGACATAACCGCTGCGGCGGTAGGGTAGTCGATGGCGCATGCGCTTCCTCCCATGATGTTCCCTTTTGACCGCCCTGGCGCGCAAAAGTGCCGCACTTTCCATATTCTCCATGAAACTCTCCAGCCATAACATCGAACTGTTCCTGGCCGTCGTCGATGGCGGCTCGTTCTCGGCCGCTGCGCGCGCCTTGCGCCGGGCGCCATCGGCTGTCAGCATGGCGATGGCCAACATCGAGGCGGAACTGGGCATCGCCCTGTTCGACCGGGGCGCGCGCGAAGCCGTGCCCACGCCGGCCGCCATGGCACTGCTTCCCCACGCGCGCCTGATCGCCGAGCAGTTGAAGCAATTGCACCTGCACGTGCAGGAATTGTCGCAGGGACTGGAAAGCCGCATTTCGCTGGGCATCGCAGCCGAGCTCGACCATACGCCTTTTCTGGCCGCCGTGCGCGCGCTGTCGCAGCGCCATCCGCTGCTCGACATCGAAGTGCTGACGGCGCCGCAGGACGACGTGCTCGACATGCTGCACCGTGGCCGCATCAGCGCCTGCATGGCCTTCGCTGGCGGGCGCATCAATCACGAGGAACAGTTCCAGCTGGTGGGCAGCGATGCCTTGCTGGCGATTATCTCCACCCAGCATCCGCCCGACGCGGCGGGCCGGCCCCTGTATATCGAGGAATTGGTGAATTTGCGCCAGATCATCGTGGCCAGCCGCGAACTCGACCTGGCTGATGCGCGCCCTGTGGTGGGGCTGTCCTATTGGCGCACGGACAGTTTGCCGATGGCGCTGGCGATGGTGGAGGCGGGACTGGGCTGGGGCAACTTTGCCGCCTCGGCCATCCAGGATTCGCTGGCGGCGGGGCGGGTGCGCTGCGTGGCGTTCAAGAATACGGGCAATGGCCTCGTCGTGCCGATCCACCTGGTGTGGATGAAGGACCGGCCGCTGGGGATGGCGGCGCGGTCCTTTCTTCAGTTGCTCAGCGAAGCGGCCTGAACATTCGCTGGCTCTTCCTTCGGCTGCTGCGCCGACAGGGGCACGCCGAACAGGCCATCGAAGAAGTAGTTGAAGATGAAGCTGTAGCACGGGATGATCAGCATCAGCGCGAAATCGAGCACGAACGCTTGCCACAGGCTGATGTCAAGCCACCAGGCGATCAGCGGGATCAGGTAAATGACCAGGGTGATCTGGAAGCCGATCGCATGCAGGATGCGGCGCCACACGGTGCGCGTGCGCGACACCTGGCGGATTTCCCAGTATTCGAATGCCGTGTTGTAGAGCAAATTCCAGATCACGGCGATGGTGGTGATCATGATCGCCAGCGGCCCCGTGCTGGTGGGCGACTCGCCCGAAAGCAGGGTCAGCCAGGCTGTGGAAATGGCCATGCCGATGATTTCAAAGGCGGTGACGTAGACGATTTTGCGTTTGATGCCTTGCATGTAAAGCCTGTAAAGAAGAGATGGCGGCCATTTTAAGTCAGGTATGTTGATCTTTAAAGTCAACAGCCGTCAGTTTTTCTGATGGATTGAGCAGGGTAATACCATGCGCGCCGCGAACGGTGGATAATGGCGGCTGGCGGGCAACCGGTCCCGCCGCATCACCGCAGAAAAGGTCAACGAGCATGCAAGGCGCAGCAGACAGCAACATCCCCGACGTTCCCGACACCCCCGCCAGCGGGGATGAACGTCCCCGTTTCCGCCCCCGTCCATGGGAACACCTGGAAACGCCGTATGACGTGGAAGTGTGGATCGAGGAACATAACCGCAGCATGCAGGACAATATCCGTGCCACGGAAACGGGCGTGGGCATCTGCTTCACCCTGGCCGAAGGGGGCAATATCTATATGCAGACGAGCGCCGACGGCGCCGTCGTGCTCGACGTGACGCCGGACGCGGCCTGGGTCTCTCCGCTGATCAGCGCGGCCACGGGCTGCGAGGCGCCGGACTCGTCCTTGTGGGTCTTGCCTGACGATAAATTGATCCAGCTGATCGTGGGGTTGTCGAGCCTGGTGGCCAGCACCTTGCTGGTGGTGGGCCATGATTTCGGCTTGCGCCGGCGCCGTATGGGCATGGGCCGCTGAGCGCCCCTGTTGCAGAAACGTTATCTGTGACAGGCATGGCTCGACACTGCGCGTGGTGCGTGCTAGTCTCGCTATTGCACCCACCTGTTTGCCAGGGCGGCGCTGCAAAGGACAGCCATGGACACACCACCGCAAGCGGTACCTGCTCCGGATTCCTTCCCGCCCGGCCACGACGGCGCGGCGCGGCATGTCGCGCCCCTGCTTGACGATGGCGTCTTCAGTCCTGAACGGATGAAGGCTGAACGCGAACAAGCCTATTTCAACGATTTATACCTGCTGGCGCCCGTCGCCTATTTCGTGCTGGGCCTCGATGGCGTGATCCTGCAGGTCAACCTGGTGGCGGCCGAGCTGTTCGGCCTGGCGCGGGGGCGTCCCGGCCACGTGCTGTTCCGTTCCTATGTCCACGAGGCGTTCCGCCGCGATTACGAACAGTTCGTGGAGCGCGTGCTCAATAGCAGCGAGCCCGAGCGCATCCAGCTGCAGGTGCAACTGCCCCCGCCGCGTCCCGGCGCGCGCGAGGCGGGCTTGCCCGTCAGCCTGCTGGGCAGCGCCGACCCGAACGGCCAGGCGCTGCGGCTGGTGCTGGAACAGGCCGAGGGCAAGCTGGCCGCGCTCGAACGCAGCGAAGAGCGCTTCCGGCGCATCGTGCACAGCGCCGAGGAGGGCATCTGGGAAATCGATGCGCAGGCGCTGACCAGCTTTGTCAATCCGAAGATGGCGCACATGCTCGATTGCCAGATCGAGGATATGCTGGGCCAGCCGCTGGCGGCCTTCATGGATGAGGAGGGGCGCGCCATCCTCGAGCGCAACATTGCGCGGCGCCAGGACGGCATCGTCGAGCGCCACGAATTCAAGTTCCTGCGGCGCGACGGCAGCACCTTGTGGGCCACCCTGGCCACCAATCCCATCTTCGACTCCGGCGGCACCTACCTGGGCGCGCTGGCGCTGGTCAGCGACATCACGGCGCAGCGCGCGGCATCCGAGCGCATCTGGCGGCAAGCCAATTTCGACCAATTGACGGGCTTGCCGAACCGCCACATGTTTCTCGACCGCTTGCAGCACGAGGCGGCCCACGCCAAACGCGAGGGTGCTTGCCTGGCGCTGCTGTTTATCGACCTCGACCATTTCAAGCAGGTGAATGACCGCCTCGGCCACGAGAAGGGCGACATGCTGCTGCGCCAGGCGGCGCGGCGCATCAGCGAGCGCGTGCGCAGCACCGATACGGTCGCGCGCCTGGGCGGCGACGAATTTACCGTCATCCTCGCCGGTGTAGGGCAGCTGGGCGGCATCGAGCGCGTGCTGCAGGAACTGACGGCCGCGCTGGCCCTGCCCTTCGTGCTTGACGGCGACACGGCGCAAGTATCGGCCAGCGTGGGCGTGGCGCTGTATCCGGCCGACGCCGAGTCGCCGGACACCTTGCTGCGCCATGCCGACCAGGCCATGTATGCGGCCAAGAGTGCGGGGCGCAACAGCTACAGCTATTTCACGCCGGCCTTGCAGCAGGCGGCCGAATTGCGCCGCAGCACGGTGCGCGAAATGCGCCTGGCGCTGGCGCAGGACCAGTTCGAAGTGCATTACCAGCCCATCATCCGCCTGTGCGACGGCAGCATCGAGCGGGCCGAGGCGCTGTTGCGCTGGCGCCATCCGCTGCGCGGCTTGCTGGCGCCCGCCGATTTCATCGGCTTTGCCGAGGCGAACGGCCTGATCATCGATATCGGCGAGTGGGTGTTTCGCCAGGTCGTGCGGCAGGCGCGGCAGTGGCAGGACGAGCATGGCGCCGCCTTCCAGATCAGCATCAACAAGTCGGCCGTGGAATTTCGCTGCGATGCCGCGCTGTACCAGGACTGGGGCGGGCATCTGGCGCGCCAGGGGCTGGCGCCAGGCGCGATTATCATCGAAACAACGGAAGCCGTGCTGCTCGACGAGGCGCGCCAGGTGGTCGAACGCCTGCGCCAGTTCCGCGCCATGGGCCTGGCGCTGGCGCTCGACGATTTCGGCAGCGGCCAGGTGTCGCTCGCGTGCATCCAGAAGGCCGATATCGACTTTCTCAAGCTCGACCGTTCGCTGGTCGGCGAACTGGGAGGCGATGGCGCGGGGCAGGGCTTGTGCGAAGCGATCATTGCGCTGGCGCAGCGCCTCGGCCTGAAAGTCGTGGCCGAAGGCGTGGAGACGGCGTCGCAGCGCGACCTGCTGCGCGCCGCCGGCTGCGACTATGCGCAAGGGTATTTCTTTTCGCGCGCGCTGCCGGCGGGGCAGATGGACCGCCTGCTGGCGTCTCAGCCCGCGGCCTGAAGCGTCTCCTGCGCCTGGCCGGCGCCGTCCATCAACTGTTCCACGGCGTCCAGGGTTTCCGCATCGCTGACGGTGGCCAGGGTCAGGCCGGGCGCCAGGATGACGCGGTAGTGGCGGCTGGCCGGATAAAACCAGCGGTAGTTGTCGGTGCGGATGTAGTAGCCGATGATTTTCTTGTCATACGCCGAGGCGATGTGAATCACCGACGTGTCGGGCGACAGGACCAGTTCGCAACGGCGTATCAGGGCCGCCAATTCCAGGATGTGGCCGGTGGGCGGCGCGCTCATCACGTTGGCATGACCGGAGCCCTGCACGATCTCGGCGGCGCGGGCTTCGGTGCCCGGCGCGGCGATCACCAGCAGCGCATGGCGCGGATAGCGTGCCGCCAGGGCGGCGCAGCAGCGCTGGGCGTCGGCCACGCTGACCGTGCGTTGCGCATTGCTGCCCTGGAAATTGAGGCAGAACAAGCCTTCATGGGTACGCAGCAGGGTGTCGCAGGCGGCGTCGACCCGTGCCGCGTGCGCGTCCACGCCAAACAGTTCATAGCGCATGTCGATGTCGCGCAGGCCAAATTGCCCGAAGGCGGCGAAAAAGCTGTGCAGGATGTGGCGGCTGCGGTCGCACGGCACCGTATGGTCGAACATGCCCAGCTTCGCCGTCGAGGTGCCGTACTTGGGAATGGCAAAGCCCGTCAGGTAGCGCGCCCCCAGCCATTTGATACGCAGCAGCAAGGGAATCGAAAAGCGGTTGTAGGGGTTGACGATGACGTCGTAGCGGCGTCGGCGCAGGTCGGCGATGGTGGTGCGCAAGTCGCGCAGCAGCGGCTGCTTGTCCCAGATGAGGATCTCGTTCACATGCGGGTTATCGGCGATGACGTCGCGGTTGGCGCTGCTGGCGGCCACGTCGATCTGCCAGTGCGGATAGTTTTTTTTCAGTTCGCGCAGCAGGGCCGAGGTGACGATCATGTCGCCGATCTTGTCGTTGCGCAAAATCAATACCTTGCGCACCTTGGCGATATCGAGGGGCTGCTTGCCGGATTTGCCTAGCAGGGCATAGCTGATCAGCCGGGCGGCGGTTTTTATCAAGGGAGCTCCGGAAGTGGATGACGGGAGGCGCCGGCGTAGTGGTGAACAGGCAAGCGACAGCAGCATCTTACGGATTTTCACCGTCCTGAGCCAGGGCGCGCGCCCTTTTTATTACCGCGTGCGCCAGGGCGGCGCACGCGCGGGAAGCGATTATTCCAGGCCCAGCAGGGCGACGACGCGCTCGCGGCTGATGCCGACCAATGCCGAGCTGATCGCCAGCAGCGATTCATAGCCGGGCTCGCTGGCCTTTTGCGTGAAGTTTTCCGCCAGGGCATCCATGCTGACGTTCACTTGCACCGGTTGCGCGCGGGCGACCCGTCCCGTCGCTTGCGCCAGGGCCAGGCTGACGGAACTGCGCGCCGCCTGCAATTGCGCCAGCGCCTGCACCACTTGCTGCAAGGTGGCGCGCAGGGCTTCCACGTCGCCGGTACTCCATTCTTCCGGGGCGATGGCGGCCGGTTCCGCATCCGTGCGCACGCGGCTCATCTGGCCGGTCGGGTAGCGGATGCCGCTGCCGCGTACGGACAGGCTGTCGCGCACGTTGGCCCAGGCCGCTTCCGGCGTGCTGAACACCAGCTCGCCATTCTCGCCCAGTTTGACGCCGATGCCCGATGGCATCAGGGCGCGGTCGAAGCGCGAGACGATTTCATTCGCGCTCAGGCCAGGTTCGATATTGACCGAGCGCAAAGCCTGGTTCGCGCTGCCGACGGAAAAGGCCAGCACTTCCTGCGGGCCTTCCTGCAGGCTGGCCATGGTCAGGCCGCGGATGCTGAAGTTCTGCTGTGCCGCCTGCGGGCTGGTATAGGCGAGCTGTGCGTCGAGCGTGCCGCCCGAGGCGCTGGCGCGCTGGCGCCAGGTATTGCTGAACTGGCGTACTCTGGCCTCGACTTGCCCTTCGCGGCCCTGGCGCGCGGCCAGCTTGGCCGCCAGTTCGCTTTTCAGCGCTTGCAGCTGGCTGCTGCTGCGTTCCAGATAGTCGAGTGTTTGTTGTGCGTTGGAAATCTCCCCCTGCAACTGGTGATCCCAGTTGCTCAGGCCACGCTGCAGGCTCGCCGTCGACCTCTTCGCCGCTGGCGCCTCGCTGCGCGCGCTGGCGCTGCCGTTGATGGCGGCGGACGCGTCATCGACGACGCGGGCGGTGCCCGCGCCTTTGGCATTGACGCCGGAAGAGGAGGAGGTCTGAACGATTTGCATGATGGTCAGAGAAGATCAAACAGGGAAATGGTGCCAACCTTGGCGTAGGCTTTATAGGTTGCCTGCAGGGCCGTCTGGTAGCCGGTCAGTTCAATGGCTGCCGCGCCCATGTCGGTCTTTTTCAAATCGGACAGGGCCATGTCGTTCGACAGCGACACATTGGCCAGGTTGCCGGAGAGCGTCGTGAGGATGTTTTGCGCGCCGCCGAAGATGGCGATCTTGCCGGAGAGCAAATCCATGCCGTCATCTGTGCCGCCGAGGCCGTCGCTGACGATGGCGCGCACGGCCGGATCGTTGGGGTTGACGCCCGGCGCGCTGAGGGTGCTGATAACCTGGTCGATCTTGTTGAGCCACACGTCCAGGTTCTTCACGTCGACGTTGGCCGCCTGCGTCACGCCATTGCCCACCACCACGGTCTGCGTATCGGTATTGCCGACGTAGCTGTAGCGCGAGCCCATGGCTGCCGCCGGGTCGTATTTGATGGCGGGCTGGTCGGTGGCCGTGCCGGAAAACATGTAGCGGCCTTCCTGGTCCTTCAGGTTCGCCGTGTACAGCACGCTGTCGCGCATGGCCGTCAGCGATTGCGTCATCGCATTCAGGTCGCCGGGCGTGTTGCTGCCGTCGGCGGCCCATACCAGCAGGTCGCGCGCCTGGCCCATGTCGGTGACCATGCTCGACAGGTAGTTTTCGTTTTTCAACAGGCGCACTTTCACCGTGGCGATATTGTCCTTGTACTGGCTGACCATGGCTTGCTCGCGCGTCAGGCGCGAAATGCGCACGTTGCCGATCGGATCGTCCGATGGCAGCTGGATGCGCAAGCCCGACGACATTTGCTGGGTCAGGAAGTTGATGCGTTCCTGATTTTGCTGAAGCGAAATATTGATCAGCGATTGGTACTGGCTACTGGCGACACGCATGATCTTCTCCTTAACCCATCATTTGCAAAGTGGCGTCAAACAAGGTATTTGCCACGGAAATGACTTTCATGTTTGCTTGATACATATTCTGGAACTCGACCAGGCTCATCGCTTCTTCGTCCTTGTTCACGCCGCTGGTCGATTTCCAGTCGTCGATCGCTTGCGAGCGCACCGTGTTGGCCGTTTTCAGCAAGGACTGGTTTTGCTGGCTGTAGATGCCCAGCTTGCCGACCAGCTGCGTGTCCGCGTCGCTCATCAGGACAGAACCCACCCAGCTGACGGTGATCGGTTGATTCTTGATCTCGATCAATTTCTGCAAGTTGCCGCTGTCGCCGGCCGCACCCGTCAGCGACAGGGCCAGGTCCTTGGCGTTGAAGCCGGGGGTAATGCTCAGCTTGCCATTCGCGTAGGCCAGCAGAGGGCCGCCGGCCGTGCCGGTCATGGTTTTACCCAGTGCCAGCTGCGCGTTGATCTTGCTGGTGAGCTGGGTGGCCATGTCTTGCAGCGACTGCTGCAGCGGTTTCAGGGTATTTTGCTCGAACTCGCCCAGGCCGCCCATCTGGCCGCCGATGGCCACCGGATCGAGGACGTACGACGACTTGGCGAAATCGAGGCTCAGGATTTGTTCACCGGTGTTCGTCATGTTGCTGCTCAGGGTGCCGGCCATGCTGCCGATGACCAGCGGCTGGCCCGACTTCAGCGAGACATTGCGCGAGCCGTCCGGCTGGTCGAGCACCTCGATGCCCATTTGCGAGGCCAGGCCATCGATCAGCTGGTCGCGCGCATCCATCAGCGACGACACATTCGTGCCCGACGCCGTGGAGGTGCTGATGCGCTGGTTCAGCGCGGCGATATTGGCCAGGGTGGTATTGGCTTGCGGCACGATCGCTGAGCGTTGCTGCTGCAGCGACAGCAGCTGGTTGCTCATGACGGTGCTGATGCTGTTGAAGCGCTGCGCCATGGCGTCGGCGGAGGTGACGATCTGCTGGCGCAGCGGCGTCGACGTCGGGTCGACGGCCGAGGCATTCAGGGCGGCGAAAAAGCCGTCGATGCCGTTGCTGATGCTGGAGACATCGTCGCCCATCACGCGCTCGAGCTGGGTCAGGTAAGGCTGGGTCTGCGAACGGGCGCCCTGGTCGGACGCGGCGCGCCACATTTGCTGGCTTTTATAGGCATCGGCAAAACGCAGCAGGGCGGACACTTCCACGCCATTGCCGGCCGAGCGCACACCCACGCCGGCGCCAAGCGAGGACAACAGCACGCCCTGGCGCGTGTATCCCGCCGTTTGCAGGTTGGCGATGTTCTGGCTGGCCGCATTGAGTGCGGCCTGGGCGGCGATGCTGCCTGACAATGCATTGCTGATGATGCTCATTGGGCAAGTTTCTTTCGTGAAGAGTGTGGCGCGTGCGGGTGGGCAGGCATTGAATCGTTGTTACCTGGTACAGGCGACGCTTCAGACGGATTTATTAAGCGGCGCTGCAATATTGTCGGTCTTGACAGCGCTTTTGGCCGCCACGGGGGCGCCGGCCGCCGGCAGCAGCTGGCGCAGGATGGCGTCGGCGATGCCGAAGGCGCGCTGGCCGGCCATCTTGTCGGCCACCAGGTTGTCGGCCATTTCCAGCATGTCGCTGTTGACGGGGTCCTTG
Source organism: Janthinobacterium sp. Ant5-2-1 (assembly GCF_001445815.1). Lineage (NCBI taxonomy): Bacteria > Pseudomonadati > Pseudomonadota > Betaproteobacteria > Burkholderiales > Oxalobacteraceae > Janthinobacterium > Janthinobacterium sp. Ant5-2-1. Next base: position 40,392 of record NZ_LNCE01000075.1, read on the forward strand.
AAGACGCTGTCTTCGCCCGCCATCTCGCGCGTGCCCGAACGCATCTGGCGCAGCATGTGCGAGATGAAGAAGGCTTCGAACTTGACGGCCGCCTCGGTGGCCTTGGCCGCATAGCGGGGATCGGCCGGCGCGGCTGCCGCCGGGGAGCGGTTGTCGAGCGCCGAAGGCAGGGCGCTGCTGCTGTCGTTGATATTAAGCATCAGATCACCACCAGTTCGCCTTCGATGGCCCCGGCCTGGTCGAGGGCTTGCAGAATTGCCATGATGTCATCGGGCGAGGCGCCCAGGCTGTTGACGACGTCGATAATCGATTGCAGCTTGGCGCCGGCCGGCCATTTGAACATATTGCCGTTGCCCTGGTCGACGGACACCTTCGATTGCGGCGTGACGGTGGTCTGGCCGCGTCCGAATGGCGCCGGCTGGCTCACTGCCGAGCTTTCCGAAATGACCACTTTCAGCGAGCCGTGCGTGACGGCGGCGGCCTTCACGCGCAAGCCTTCGGCGATGACCACGGTGCCGGTGCGCGAATTGAACACCACTTTCGGCGTATCGACGCCCACATCGACGGAGAGCGCTTCCAGCTTGGCCATGAAGGCCACGCGCTGGGTCGGGTTTTCCGGCGCCAGCACTTCCACGCTGGTGGCGTCGCGCGTGGTGGCAACGGCGCCAAAGCGGCGGGTGG
>NZ_LNCE01000076.1:0-34842 GCF_001445815.1 Janthinobacterium sp. Ant5-2-1
GACCTTGTTGCGGCGGGCCTGTGTTGTCCGCTCGGAGCGCAACAAATAGCTGAAAAAATGGAAATATTGCCAAATTCCAATGTGAAAAAACAACAGAAAAAAAATATTTGACTGTTTTTTATTCAATCCATTAAGGATTAGGCAATGTTAATTGACAATATTTTTTCCGTTACAGATACTGACTTGTGTCAAAAATTTTGATACAAAAAGTGCCACATGAGCCACTGTGATCCAGTTGCCTGGTGTTCATTAAAATTACAAATTGAGATTGCTAAACATGATGCTGAGTAAACCAAAATTAAGCCCTATCAGTAAGGCGGTGTTTTTTGCTTTGAGCGCCATTGCTGCCTCCGCCCATGCACAAAACACGGGAGATGCCGCGGAGCCGGTCATGCAACGTGTTGAAGTGACTGGTTCGAACATCAAGCGTCTGGATACCGAGACTGCCTCGCCGGTGACCGTATTGCGCCGCGATGAAATCAAGGCGACTGGCGCCAATACCGTGCGCCAGATTCTCGATACGCTGACCTCGTTCGACACGGGCGCGATCAAGGATGACGGCAACTCCAACAGCTTTGCGCGCGGTGCGTCCGGCGCATCGATGCGTGGCCTGGGCACCGGCGCCACCCTGGTACTGGTGAATGGCCGCCGCGTGTCCAATTATCCGTTCGCCGATGGCGCCAAGGATACTTTCGTCAACCTCGATTCCATTCCGGCCGACGCGATCGACCGTGTCGAGGTGCTCAAGGACGGCGCTTCCGCGATCTACGGTTCCGATGCGCTGGCTGGCGTAATCAACATCATCACCCGCAAGAGCTTCCAGGGCGTCAGCACCAGCGCCAACTATCAGCAGGGCATCGATCCTAACATCGGCAAGCAAACGACGGTTGGCCTGTTGGCTGGTTACGGCGATCTGGAAAAAGACCGCTACAACGTGTTCTTCAACGTTGAAGGTTACAAGCGTGAAGGCTACAAGCTCAGCAAGGTGCTGCGCGAGTATCCCGCCTGGCACAAAAAACATGTATCTACCGCTTTCGGCGATCCCAGCCTGACTTCGTTCCCGGGCAACTTGAACGAAAGCGGCCGCAAGGTGCGCCAAGCTGTGAAAGGTTGTAGCACTTTCAATGCTGCCGGCCTGTGCGTAAGCGACTTGAACGGCATTAACCCGTCGTCGGATGGCGCTGAACGCGTCAATCTGTACAGCGCCTTGCACTTCAAGCTCAGCGACACCACGCGCGGTTTCGCGGAAGTGTCGTATTCGGAAACCCGCACCAATTACTCGCCGCTGCCATTCGGCATGGCCGCCGGTTCGCCATGGACCTGGTTCGACGGTAATGTGAAGAAATCGCAAATCGTGCAGAAACCTAAATTGCCGGCCAATTCCGCCTACAATCCGTATAACTTCCCGGTTGGCCTCGACTATCGTTTCATGGATTCCAACATGGATTGGACTTCGCCGGCCAAAGCGACGCAGTACCGTGTCATGGCCGGCCTGGAAGGCACGATTGGCGCCTATGACTGGGAAGCCACCATCGGGCGTACGGGGGGCGAGGGTACCTTGCGCAGCCGTGGCGCCCACCGTGACCGCCTGCCTGCCGCGATTGTCAGCGGCGAGTACAAGTTAGGTGGTGGCAATAGCGATGAGTTGCTGAACCGCATGTTCCCAGTCGCAGGCACCGACTCCCATCTGTCGACCAACTTCATCGATGCCAAGCTGTCTGGCGACCTGATGCCTCTGCCTGGCGGTCAATTGGCGTTTGCTTTTGGCGCCGAGTTGCGTCAAGAAAAGATGTACATCAAGTCGGTCGACGCCGTGATGAATGCCGAGATCATCAATACAGGTTCCCTGTGGATCGATGGCCAGCGCAACCTGAGCGCCGCATTTCTGGAGCTGAACGCGCCCGTATTGAAAGGCCTGGAGTTGAACGGCGCACTGCGTCTGGACAAGGCGCCAGGCTTTTCGGCCCACGTGTCGCCTAAATTTGCTGCGCGCTGGACGGTAACGCCGAAGCTGATGTTGCGCGGTACGATAGCCGGTGGATTCCGCGCTCCGAATATCCCGGAATCGTTGGGTAAAGTGGGCGTGACAGGTTTCTACAACAGCCAGCTCGATCCAAAACGTTGCGCAACCGCAACTGCAATCCGCGATATCCTGAAAAAAGGCACTGCCAGCGACGTTTCCGATTCGTCTACGGCCTACAACTCGGGTTGCCTGACTTCGATTCCGGTCATGATTTCGTCGAGCTCGACCTTGAAACCGGAAACCTCCCGCAGTCTGACATTGGGCTTCGTGGCGGAACCGATCAAGAACGTCAGCGTCGCTGTCGACTACTTCAAGATCGAACGCCGGGACGAGATCGCCACGCGCGATGTAGCGTATGTGCTGGCCCGTGAAGATGTTCCTGGCTATGCTGAGAAACTGGCGCGCAATCCGATCAGCGACACCGATCGCCGTCTGGCCGCGCGTGCCAACGAACTGTCGCCAGGCGCGAACATCGCCTGGGGTACTGGTACCATTCAATCGCTGTTCCTGGGCTATGAAAACTTCGGCAAGACCGAGACGCAGGGCGTGGATATCGATGTGAACGGCCGCTTTTCGGCTGGCGAGTATGGTACCGTGACGATGGGTCTGGCGACCACGGTCAACCTGAAGCTGCGTTACTGGGACATTGACGCCAACCAGTACCGTCCAAACACCGTCGGCTTGCGTGGCACCCCGCGTGTCGTGTCGGTATTTAGCACGGCATGGCGCAAAGGTCCGGTCACGGCTGGTGTGCGCGTCAACTACACGTCGGGAACGGCATTGAACAACGACGAGACGGATCAGGATACCTGGAATGAAGCCGGTTGCCGCGCTGCATTGAAAGGCGATAACCTGCCATGCCGCGTGGGTAGCGATGTGCGCACCGATCTGAACTTCGCATACACGGGCTTCAAAAACCTGCGTTTGCTGGCGAATATCAACAACGTCTTCGATGAACAGCGCCCAATCAACGTGCGTGACGGCTACACGCTGCGTCCACGCACCCTGAAAGTGGGTGCCGAGTACACGTTCTAATTAGACAGGCTGGACAGCGCCGGCACGGGCTGTCCGTAGCATGTTGCATCACTGGCGCAGTGCGGGAAACCGCGCTGCGCTTTTTTATGCCATTTACATGCCGCCCCACAAGGCGCCCAAGGTGGCCAGCGCCGTCAGGCCCGCCGTTTCCGTGCGCAGGATGCGCGGCCCCATGGACAGGCCGATGGCGCCGGCGGCCAGGGCCGCCTTTTCTTCCGCCTCCGAAAATCCCCCTTCCGGCCCCACCATCACGGTGATGGCCTGCGGCGGCTGGTGACGCGCCCAGTCTGCCAGCGACTGTTGCGCGCGCGGCGTCAGGATGATGCGTTTATGTAAATCTTGCTGTCCACTCCAGCTATTGAAATCTTGCAGCGGGGCCAACTGGGCCAGGCGGTTGCGCCCGCATTGTTCCGAGGCGGACACGATAATGCCTTGCCAATGCGCAAGTTTCTTCTCGGCCCGCTCGGCGGACAGGCGCACGACGCAGCGCTGCGCCGACAGCGGCACGATGCCGGCCGCGCCCAGTTCGATGGCTTTTTCGATGATCCAGTCCATTTTGGATGCTTCCGGCAATGCCTGCGCCAGGGTCACGGCATACGGCAGCTCCGCCTCGCGCGCCACATGCGCCTGCACCTCGGCCGTCACGCTGCGCTTGGCGACCGCCACCAGACTCGCCTGCACTTCGCCGCCTTCGCCATTAAACAGGGTGATGACGTCGCCCGGCACCAGGCGCACGACCTGGATATGGTGGGCGACAGCCTCCGGCAGGGAGACGGTGGCGCCGGCGATGAGCGGCTGGGGGCAATAAAAACGCGGCATGCAAATCCTCAACGGGGGGTAAGTGGGGTGGAAAGACGTCAAAGTATAGCCATTTGGCGGGCCAGTACGCCGCAATTCTAATTTGCGGCCCCCCAGTCTGGTAAAATAGTTGACTACAGAAAGCAGCCGGCTTCCCTGTCCGCGCTGTTGCAAACGAATCCCAAACTCGCGACTGACCCACACCATCATGACAACTACGCTCCCGACTACCAAAATGGCCAATGCGATCCGCGCACTGGCAATGGACGCTGTACAAAAGGCCAACTCCGGCCATCCAGGCATGCCGATGGGCATGGCCGAGATCGCAGTTGCCCTGTGGAGTGGTCACTATCGCCACAATCCCGCGAACCCGAAATGGCAGAACCGCGACCGCTTCCTGTTGTCGAACGGCCACGGCTCGATGCTGCACTACGCGCTGCTGCACCTGACCGGTTACGATCTGTCGATGGACGACATCAAGGCCTTCCGCCAGATGCATTCGAAAACCCCGGGCCACCCGGAAGTCGATATCACGCCAGGCGTGGAAACGACCACCGGCCCGCTGGGCCAGGGCATTGCCAACGCCGTCGGCATGGCCCTGTCGGAGCAGTTGCTGGCTGCTGAATTCAACAAGCCCGGCCACGATATCGTCAACCACTACACCTACGCTTTCGTCGGCGACGGCTGCCTGATGGAAGGCATTTCGCACGAAGTGTGCGCGCTGGCCGGCACCCTGGGCCTGAATAAACTGATCGCCCTGTACGATGACAACGGCATTTCCATCGACGGCAAAGTCGAAGGCTGGTTCACGGACGACACCCCGGCCCGCTTCGAAGCATACGGCTGGAACGTCATCCGCGCCGTCGACGGCCACGATGTTGCCGCCGTGGCCGCCGCCATCGCCGCCGCCAAGACCGCCACCAAGCCGACCCTGATCTGCTGCAAGACCATCATCGGCAAGGGTTCGCCGAATCTGCAAGGCGGCGACAAGGTTCACGGCGCCGCGCTGGGCGACAAGGAAATCGCCGCCGTGCGCGAATACATCGGCTGGGATGCCGCGCCATTCGAAATGCCGGCCGACGTGTACGCGGCATGGGATGCGAAAGAGCAGGGCGCCCTGCTGGAAAAAGACTGGAACGAGCGCTTTGCCGCCTACAGCCGCGAATTCCCGCAGCAAGCCGCTGAACTGACCCGCCGCATGCAAGGCGACCTGCCACAGGCATTCGAAGCGGCCCTGAGCGCCGCCATCGCTTCCTGCGTCGAGAAGAAAGAAAACATCGCTACCCGCAAGGCCAGCCAGAACGCCATCCAGGCACTGGCCTCGTCCCTGCCGGAGTTCCTCGGCGGCTCGGCCGACCTGACCGGTTCGAACCTGACCAACTGGAAAGAGTGCGTGGCCGTGCGTTCGGGCCAGCCTGGCAACCACATCAACTACGGCGTGCGGGAATTCGGCATGAGCGCCATCATGAACGGCATCACCCTGCACGGCGGCTATATCCCGTTCGGCGCAACGTTCCTGACGTTCTCCGACTACAGCCGCAATGCGCTGCGCATGGCTGCCTTGATGAAGCTGCGTTCGATCTTTGTGTTTACCCACGATTCGATCGGCCTGGGCGAAGACGGCCCGACGCACCAATCGGTCGAGCACGTTTCGTCGATGCGCTTGATCCCGAACCTGGACAACTGGCGTCCATGCGACACCGTCGAGTCGGCTGCTGCCTGGGGTGCCGCCGTGCGCCGCAAGGATGGCCCGTCGACCCTGATCTTCTCGCGCCAGAACCTGCCATACCAGGAGCGTAGCGCCGAACAGATCCAGAACATCTACCGCGGCGGCTATGTGCTGAACGACGTGGCCGACGCCAAGGCGATCCTGATCGCCACCGGTTCCGAAGTGGAACTGGCTGTCGCCGCCGCCAGCGCGCTGGCTGCCGAAGGCATCGCCGTGCGCGTGGTGTCGATGCCGTCGACCGACGTGTACGACCGCCAGGACGCTGCCTACAAGGCCAGCGTGCTGACGAAAGGCGTGCCGCGCGTGGCCATCGAAGCGGGCGTGACCAGCTTCTGGTACAAATACGTGGGCCTGGAAGGCGCCGTGGTCGGTATCGACACGTTTGGCGAATCGGCTCCGGCCGGCGTACTGTTCAAGCACTTCGGTTTCACGGTCGAGAACGTCGTCGCCAAGGTGAAAGCCGTTATCGCCGGCTAATATTGATTTTTAACGGTCCTGGCGATGTGTTCGCCGGGAGCGTGCATGTACCTTCTTTTTTAATCAGGAGCAGAGTATGACGATCAAAGTTGCAATCAATGGCTACGGCCGCATCGGCCGTAATGTGTTGCGCGCTTTCTATGAAGGCGGCAAGAAACAGGATATCCAGATCGTTGCCATCAACGACCTGGGCGATGCCAAATCGAACGCCCACCTGACCCGCTACGACACCGCGCACGGCAAGTTCCCGGGCACGGTCACCGTCGAAGGCGACAACATGATCGTCAATGGCGATCCGATCCGCGTATTCGCACAGCGCAATCCTGCTGAAATTCCATGGGGCGAGCTGGGCGTGGACGTCGTGCTGGAATGCACGGGCTTCTTCACCACCAAAGAGAAGGCTTCGGCTCACTTGAAGGGCGGCGCGAAAAAAGTCATCATCTCGGCACCAGGCGGCAAGGACGTCGATGCGACCGTCGTGTTCGGCGTGAACCACTCGGTACTGAAATCGACCGACACCGTCATCTCGAACGCTTCGTGCACCACCAACTGCCTGGCACCGCTGGTCAAGCCGCTCAACGACGCCATCGGCATCGAAACGGGCCTGATGACCACCGTGCACGCCTACACCAACGATCAGGTGCTGTCCGACGTGATGCATGAAGACCTGCGCCGCGCCCGTTCGGCCACCATGAGCATGATTCCGACCAAGACGGGCGCCGCTGCCGCCGTGGGCCTGGTGCTGCCTGAACTGAATGGCAAACTGGACGGCTTCGCCATCCGCGTGCCGACCATCAACGTGTCGCTGGTCGACCTGTCGTTCATCGCCAAGCGCGACACGACCGTGGAAGAAGTCAATGCCCTGATGAAGTCCGCTTCGGAAGGCGCCCTGGAAGGCATCCTGACGTACCAGACCGAACCGCTGGTCTCGATCGACTTCAACCATAACCCGGCTTCGTCGAACTTCGATTCGACCCTGACCAAAGTGTCGGGCCGCCTGGTGAAAGTATCGTCGTGGTACGACAATGAGTGGGGTTTCTCGAACCGCATGCTCGACACCACCGTTGCACTGATGTCGGCGAAGTAATTTCTGGCTAGCATACAAAAAAACGCCCTTCGGGGCGTTTTTTTCGTCTGATGCCAGCTTATTCCTTGGGTTCGCACTGGTTGCGCCACTGCTCGCACGACGCCTCGACACCTTGATAGCACATGTTGAGGATGTAATCGCAATTTTCCGACGGAATCCACGCGCGCACGGCGGCCGTGCTGGAGAACGAGGCAGCGGCGCCCACGGCGATGGCAAAGACAAACAGGGCTCTTTTAATGGAAATCATTTTTCTCGCTTTCATAATTGGACAACGGTAGGGTGTCAAATCAAAAGGCCGCCACGGCAGGCATGATGAGCCCGCCAGGCGCAGAAAAATCTTAGCATTAAAGTCAGAGTGGTATTGCCTTAAAGAAAAATATTTTTATTAATGCTGGACGTGCAAGCGGCGGCGGTAGAAGCGCCATAAAAGGCGCAAGTCGCGCAGCACGGGCACGCCCGACAGCAGGGTCAGCACGCAGGCGAGCAGGATGGTGGCAGCGGGGAAACCGATGTGCTTGAAGGCCAGTGCACCGCTGACGCCGCCGATGAAGAAGCAGGCGATCAGCAGGCTGTGCGTTCTCAGCTTGCCGCGGTTCACTTTGACCATCCGGTCGGGCAGGTGGCGCCGGTTGTAATACGCCATCTTGCCCAGTTCGATGCCGATATCGGTGGACAGGCCCGTCACGTGCGTGGTGCGGATGACGGCGCCTGAAATCTTGGTGATGATGGCGTTCTGCAAACCCATGACAAAGCACAGCAGTAAGATGGTGACGGGGCCCAGCACGTCGGGCATGGCGGCCAGGTAATTGCCCGTCAAGCCGAACATCAGCAGTAACGCCGCTTCCAGCAGCAGGCTGGCGGCAAACTGGCTGTGCAGGCGGCGCCGCTTGCCCCAGTTCACCATGATGGCCGTGACGGCCGCGCCGCTGACAAAAGCCAGCCACGCGCCCAGCGCGGCCAGGGCCACCGTGATATTGCCCAGTGCCAGGTCGTCCGCCATGCCCGAGACGATGCCCGTCATGTGCGAGGTATAGCCGCCGATGGCAAGAAAGCCGCCCGCATTCACGGCGCCGGCCACCAGCGCCAGCACGCAGCCCAGCTGCAGATTGGCTTGCGTATCGCGCGCCGATCCGCTCAGGCGCGACAGGTAATGGAGCGGCATGCCCGGAGCGGCCTCAGACCGTGGCGCCGAAGATGGCTTGCCACAGGCGCATCACATTGTCCGCATGCACGCGCACCCGTTCCGGTTCCACGCGGGCCAGGTCTTGGCCCTGCAGGCGCAGCTGGTGCTGCAGCTTGCGCAGCGCGCGGTAGGCGTCGGCGACCAGGGCGGCCAGCTGCGCATCGATCAGACCCAGCTCGCCGCACAGGCGCAGCAGGGCGATATTGCCCGAATTGGCCGTCAACTGCGGATACTTCGCCGCATGCTGGAGCACCAGGTATTGCACCATGAATTCGATGTCGATCATGCCGCCCGGGTCCTGCTTCAAATCGAAGCTGCCGGGGCGGGGCGGGTGCGCATCGAGCATCTTCTTGCGCATGGCCACCACTTCGCCCTTGAGCGGGCCGTTTTCCGGGCGTTCCTTGCACAGGATCGTGTCGCGGATGCGCTCGAAATGCTTGCCGATGGTGGCGTCGCCGGCGCAAAAGCGCGCGCGCGTGAGCGCCTGGTGTTCCCACACCCAGGCCGCGCTGCCCTGGTAGCGCTCGAACGCCTGCACGCTGGAGACCAGCATGCCCGAGGCGCCGTCGGGACGCAGGGCGATGTCGATGTCGAACAAAATGCCGGCCGAAGTATGCGAGGTCATCCAGGTAATGAAGCGCTGCGCCAGCTTGGCGTACAGGCCCGGCGCTTCCTGGTCGTCGTCGTCGAACAGGAAAATGACGTCGAGGTCCGAGACATAGCCGAGTTCCTTGCCGCCCAGTTTGCCATACGCGATGACGGCGAATTTCGGCACCTCGCGGTGGCGTGTCGGTAACGTTTGCCAGACGGCTTGCACGGTGGCGGCGACGATGATGTCGGCCAGCTGCGACAGGTAGTCGGCCAGCTTTTCCACGCTGAGGTCGCCCGCCAGGTCTTGCGCCAGGCACTGGAACAGCTGCGCGTGGTGCATTTCGCGCAGGATATCCATCTGCCGCTCCGTGTCGCCGGGCGCGTCGTCGAGCTGGCGCTGCAGGTCCAAGGCCAGCGCGGCCGGGTCCGGCACCGTGTTGCGGATGCGCTCGTCTAACAGTTCGTCGAGCAAAATCGGGTGCTGCGTGAGGAAGGTGGCGGCCCAGCCGCTGGCGCACACCATGCGCACGACGCGCTCGAGCGTATGCGGGTATTCCGTCAGCAGCGACAGATAGGCCGAGCGGCGCGCGATCGCCTCAAGGAAATCGAGCAGACGTCCCAGGGTGGCCAGCTGGCTGGCGTTACCGTTGGACATGGAGCAATCGGTGATCAGGGGCAGGGCGGAATTGACGAGGGCGACGAGGCGCGTGCGGCTCGCCTCGGGCAACGATTGCAAACGGGGCGCTTGCCACGTGGCCAGCAGGCGGCGCGCGCAGGCGGCCGGCTCATGGAAGCCCAGGGCGGCAAAGCGCGCTTCGATGGCTTCCTGCTGGTCGGACGCGGCGCAGTCGTTTGACGTTTGCGGGTCGATGCCCGTGTCGGCCGGCGGCGTGCCGCTGCTCTTGTCGCTGAACATCTCGTCGAACTGGCCGGCGACAAACACGCGGTGCGCTTCCAGCTGGGCCAGCAGGGTAGGCGTGTCGGGTAAACCCATCATCTGCGCCACGGTGAGGCGGTCGGCGTCGTTGGCGGGCAGGGTGTGGGTTTGTGCATCGTCAAGATACTGCAGCCGGTGTTCGAGGTTGCGCAAGAACGTGTAGGAACCGAGCAGCTGTTCCACGATGGCCGGCTCCAATAGCCCCTTGTCCGCCACCGTGCGCAGGGTGGCGCGCGTGGAACGCTCGCGCAGCTCGGCGTCGCGCCCGCCCCGTATCAGCTGAAACACTTGCGCGAGGAACTCGATTTCGCGGATGCCGCCCCGGCCCAGCTTGACGTTGTTGCTGCGGTCTGGATGCAGCCGTTCCTGGCGGTTGACCTCGGCGCGGATCTGGCCGTGCATGGTGCGGATGGCGTCGATGACGCCGAAATCGAGGTAGCGGCGGAAGACGAAGGGGCGCACGATGGCGTCAAGTGACGCGATATCTTCTGGCTTGCCCGTCACGGCGCGCGCCTTGACCCATGCATAGCGCTCCCATTCGCGGCCCTGCACGATCAGGTACTGTTCCACCATGCTGAGGCTTGCCGCCAGCGGACCCGAATTGCCGTTCGGACGCAAGGCCATGTCCACACGGAAAGTAAAGCCATCCTGCGTGATCTCGGCCAGGGCGGCGATCAGTTTCTTGCCCATGCGAATGAAAAACTCGTGGTTGGACAGGCTGCGCTGGCCCGGCACGGTGACTTGCGTGTCACCGTCTTCCGGGTAGACAAAGATCAGGTCGATATCCGACGAAACGTTGAGCTCGCCGCCGCCCTGCTTGCCCATCGCCAACACCATCAAGGCCTGTTCCTCGCCCGATTCCTCGCCGACAGGCATGCCGTGCAAGGCCACCATTTCAGCCATGATGGCATCCACGTGCGTGCGGATGGCGAAATCGGCAAAGCCCGTCATGGCTGTCACAACTTCGTTCAAGTCGGCCTGGCCTTGCAGGTCGCGCGCGATCAGGCCGCAGACGAGCAGGTTGCGCAGGCGGCGCATGGCCCGCTCGGGCGGCAGCGGCGGCGTGGCGGCGTTCGCCTGGGCGGCCAACTCGGCGGCAAAATCGAGCCCGTCCAGCGGCGCGCGTACCAGTTGTGCTACCTGCGCGGCGCGCTCGGGGGCGGCGTCCAGCCAGCGCTGGTAGAAGCGGGAGGCGGAAATCAAAGGCTGTGTGCTCATGGTATCGGTAACTGTCTCGTGAATGCTGCGTGCATGTTCTTGTTTAACTTGGCTGCGAACGCCGGGGGATGCGGTAAAATTGTGCCGCCGACCCAATACCGCCGGTAGTGCGTGCTCTTCCGGACGATGGTAAGGGAGGCTTTGCTCAGACGCAAGCGCAAGGATGCAGGTGCGCACCACGAATGCAGACGATTTTTGCCATTATTTGACGCCGGACCAGTTTATTAGCTTATTGATGCAAAAACCGCCAGAAGCAAGCGTGACAGAACATGTGCCATTGGCTCTGCGCTGGCAGCGGCTGCGTGCCGCCTATCGCATGGCCAACCTGGCCACCCACCACGTGTTGGGTTTTACCATCAAACTGGTGCTGCTCGCGTATTTCGCCTTCGCCGTGCTGTTTTTATTCCTGCGCTACGCGATCCTGCCGAATATCGACTATTACAAAGGCGATATCGAGCGGGCGGCCAGCCGCGCGCTGGGCAATCCGGTCAGCATCGCGCGTATTTATGCCTCCTGGCATGGCGTGCGGCCCAATCTCTTCCTCGGCGACGTGACCCTGCGCGACCAGGCGGGGCGCCAGGCGCTGAGCTTGCCAAGCATATCGGCCACCGTGTCGTGGTGGAGCCTGCTCGGTTCCGTGCGCTTTACAACCCTGGAAATCACGCGGCCGGACCTGGACGTGCGGCGCAGCAAGGATGGCAAGCTGTACGTGGCCGGGGTATTGATCGACAGCACGCAAGGCAGCGATGGCAAGGGCGCCGACTGGCTGCTGTCGCAGCATGACATCATCATTCGCGACGGCAAGGTGCGCTGGACGGATGAAGCGCGCGGCACACCCGAGCTGGCTTTATCCCAGGTTAATCTGCTGCTGCGCAACCGCTGGCGCAGCCACCGCCTGGGCTTGCAAGCCACGCCGCCGGCCAGCCTGGCCGCACCCATCGATGTGCGCGCTCACTTCACGCATCCGCCCTTCAGCACGCGCATCTCGGATGTGTCGATGTGGAAAGGCGAGCTGTATGCGGACCTGAAAAACGCCGACCTGGCCGCCTGGCGCCGCTACCTCGATTACCCGTTCGAACTGAGTCAGGGCAAGGGCGCCCTGCGCGCCTGGTTGAGCCTGGATCACGCGCGCCTGGCCGGCTTCACGGCCGACGTGGGCTTGACGGATGTGACGGCGCAGCTGGGCGAGCATATCGCACCGCTCGACCTGCTGTCGGTCAGTGGACGCATTTCGGCAAAAGAAGAGCTGTCGGCGCAGGTGCCTGACGGCAAGCCAACCTTTGGTGCGAATGGCCATCAGGTCGAGTTGACGAATTTTGCGGTGGAAACCCGCGATGGCCTCAGCTTGCCGCCCACGACCTTGTCCGAACGCTTTGTTGCCGCCACCAAACGCAAGCCGGCGCGCACGGAAATCACGGCCAAGTCGCTCGATTTGCACACCATGGCCGCGCTGGCCGACAAGCTGCCGCTGGGCGAACAGCAGCGCCAGCGTCTCGACGCGCTGGCGCCGCGCGGGCGTTTGCAGGATTTCTCGGCGCAATGGGAAGGCGAGATGGCGACACCGGCCAGCTACCGTTTGCGCGGCAAGCTCATCGATCTTGGGCTGAATGCGCAGCCCGCGCGCCTGGCCGTGGCGAAGACGGCGACCAGCCCCGCGCAGGCGGCTGCACCGGCTATCCCCGGTTTCGATCATTTGACTGGCAGTCTCGACGCCAGTGACAAGGGCGGCAAGATCGATATCGATGCACAGGGACTGATATTGCAACTGGCCTCCTATCTGAGTGACCCCGCCTTGCCGTTCGAACAATTCGAAATGGAGGCACGCTGGGCTTTCCAAGCAGACAATATGCTGCAAGTCGACCTGGACAGGCTTGATTTTAATCAACAAGGCATGCGAGTCGCCTTGCATGGCTCGCAGCGTTTGCCGCTCGACGGCAAGAATCTGGGCCAGGTCGACTTAACGGGCAGCATCGACAATTTCCAGATCAATACCATCGGTCGCTATCTGCCCCTGCAAACGCCGGAGCACCTGCGCCACTGGCTGACAGGAGCGCTGGAAGGCGGCGTGGCGCGCGATGTCAGCCTGCGCCTGCGCGGCGAACTCGAACATTTCCCCTTCAAGGCCGACACACCGGCCCAGCGCAATCGCGGCGAGTTCCGCGTGGCCGGCAAGATCGAGAACGGCACCCTGAACTATGCGCCCGGCGAATTTGCCGAAAGCGGTCCGCTGGCGGGCAAGGCGCCCCTGTGGCCGCAGGCGGAAAAGATCAAGGGCAGTTTTGTGTTCGAGCGCGCGCGCATGGAAATTCGCGGCGACACGGCCACCACGGGCGGCGTGGCGCTGGCCAATGTCAAAGCCGTGATCCCCGACCTGACCGTCTTCGACACCTTGCTTGATATCGAGGGCAATGCGGCCGGCCCGATGCAGGAATTCCTCAAGTACGTGACGGCCAGCCCCGTGCTGGGCTGGATCGAGCATTTCACCGATGAAACGACGGCGACGGGCAACGCCAAACTGGCCCTCAAACTGCACTTGCCGATCGAGCGCATGCTCGAGTCGACCGTGCAAGGCAGCTTGCAGCTGGCGGGCAACGACGTGGTGCTGTTCCACGACATGCCGCCCGTGCTGGGCACGCAGGGCAAGATTGAATTCAACGAAAAAGGCGTCAACCTGAATGGCTTGAATGGCAGCCTGCTGGGCGGGCCGCTGGCCATTTCGGGCGGCACGCAGGCGGATGATTCCGTCCAGGTCAAGATTGCCGGCAACATGACCATCGATGGCTTGCGCAAGACGTATCCGGCGCCCGTGCTGCAGCGCCTGGCGAAACATTTGAATGGCGGCGCCCGCTACAACGGCCTGATCACGGCGCGCGACCACCAGGTGGTGGTCAATGTCGAGTCGCCGCTGACGGGCCTGGGCCTGGATTTCCCCGCCCCCTTGAAAAAGCCGGCCGGCGACAGCCTGCCCGTGAAATTCACCTTGACTGGAAACGCGGCCAATGGCGCCGGCTTGCGCACGGACGATATCCGCATCGCGCTGGGCTCCGGCATCGCGGCGCGCTACCAGCGTCAGAAGCAGGGCAAGGACGCCTGGCGCCTGGTGCGCGGCGGCATCGGCGTGAACGTGCCGGCGCCGGAACCGGAGAGCGGCATGATGCTCAACGTGAATATGAAAACCCTGGACGTGGATAGCTGGATCGCCGCCGGCAGCGAGATCGCCGGCAGCGCCACGGCACCCGCCGACAGCGGCGGCGCCGACGATGCGCCCGATATCGCGCAATACGTGGTGCCGGACATGATGGCGGCCCGTGCCAGCGAACTGATGCTGGGCGAGCGCAAGCTGGAAAACGTGGTGGTGGGCGCCACGCATCAGAAGGATGTGTGGCAAGCCAATATCGATGCGAAACAAGTGTCGGGCTATGTGACGTGGCTGGAAACCCCATCCGGTCTGGGCAAGATGACGGCGCGCCTGTCGTCGCTGATCATTCCCGAGTCGGCCGCCAACGACGTGAAGAATTTGCTGGAAGGCAAAAGCGGCGCCCAGTCGATTCCTTCGCTCGATATCGTCGCCGAGCAATTCGAGCTGTTCAACAAGAAGATCGGCCGGTTGGAGTTGCAGGCCTATAACACCATGGCGGCGGGCGGGCGCGAGTGGCGCGTAGGCAAGTTGCAACTGTCGAACCCCGACGGTGCGCTGAGCGGCAGTGGCAAATGGGTCATCAAGGATGGGCAAAGCACGACCAGCCTGCGTTTCGGCCTCGATATCGTCGACGCGGGCAAGCTGCTCGACCGCTTTGGCTTTGCCGACACGGTGCGCCGCGGCAAGGGCCGCCTGAGCGGCGACATCGCCTGGAACGGCTTGCCGTATTCGCTCGATATTCCCACCTTGTCGGGGCAGATCGACATGAACGTGGAATCGGGCCAGTTCCTCAAGCAGGATCCTGGCGCGGCCAAGCTGTTGGGCGTGCTCAGCCTGCAAGCCTTGCCCCGCTTGCTGAAACTCGATTTCCACGACGTATTTTCCGAAGGCCTGGCCTTCGACGGCATCACGGCCAACGCCAGCATCAAGCGCGGCGTGGTGACCACCGACAACCTCAAGATGCATGGCGTGGCGGCCACCGTGCTGATGGATGGCACGGCCGATATCGCCAATGAAACGACGAATTTGCACGTGGTGGTGATTCCGGAATTTAACCTCGGCACGGGGCCGCTCGTGTACGCGCTGGCCGTCAATCCCGTCATCGGCCTGGGCAGTTTCCTGGCGCAATTGTTCCTGCGCGCCCCCGTGATGAAAGCGCTCACCTATCACATGCAGATCGCCGGCCCGTGGAAATCGCCCGTCGTGACCAAGCTCGATGGTGGTAAATTGGAACCTGTCGCCGTGCCTGCCGCTGCAGCCGTGGAGGCCGTGGCGAAATAGGCGAGGCGTTCGAATGGATAAGAGGTGGCAATGATGCATACAGTCGCAGCAGTACAAATGATTTCCTCCCCCTCTGTGGAAGACAATCTGGCCACGGCGCGGCGCCTGGTGGCGCAGGCCGCCGCCGGTGGCGCGCAGCTGGTGGTGCTGCCCGAATACTGGGCCATCATGGGCAAGCAGGAAACGGACAAGCTGGCCCATGCGGAACAGCCCGGCAGCGGACCGATCCAGGACGGCATGGCGCAGATGGCGCGCCAGCACGGCATCTGGCTGATCGGCGGTACCTTGCCCCTGATTTCCGGTGAGGAGGGCAAGGTCCTCAATACAACGCTGGTGTACGACCCGCAAGGCGAGCCGGCCGGCCGCTACGACAAGATCCACCTGTTCGGTTTTAAGCGCGGCGCCGAGTCGTACAACGAATCGCGCACCATCGTGCCCGGCGCGCAGGTGCGTTCGATCGAGACGCCGTTCGGCCGCGTCGGCCTGTCCATCTGCTACGACCTGCGCTTTCCCGAACTGTACCGCGCCATGGGCGCTTGCGCGCTGATCGTCGTGCCGGCCGCGTTTACCCATACGACGGGCAGCGCCCATTGGGAAGTGCTGCTGCGCGCGCGCGCCATCGAAAACCAGTGCTATGTGCTGGCCTCGGCGCAGGGCGGCCTGCATCCGAACGGCCGGCGCACCTGGGGCCACAGCATGCTGATCGACCCGTGGGGCGAAGTGATCGCCGTGCTGCCCGAAGGCGAGGGCGTGGTCAGCGGCGAGATCGACCTGGTGTTTTTGGCCGGCGTGCGAGAGTCCTTGCCGGCCCTGACGCACCGCACCATGTAAATTGAATGTTGAGAAAAGCCATGATTCCATTTGAACCCAATCTGTCCAGTCTGGCCGTGGCGCGCGATATCCTGCTCACGCCGTTCGGCCTGGACGAAGACAAGCTGCTCAAAGCCCTGGGCACGATGTTTACGCACAAGGTCGACTATGCCGACCTGTATTTCCAGTCGACCAAGAGCGAAGGCTGGAGCCTGGAAGAGGGCATCGTCAAGACGGGCAGTTTTTCCATCGACCAGGGCGTGGGCGTGCGCGCCGTGTCCGGCGACAAGACGGCGTTTGCATATTCCGACGACATTTCCGAGCGGGCCCTGCTGGAAGCGGCGGCGGCCACGCGCACGATCGCGCGCGCCGGTGCCGGCAAAATCAAGATCGCCGGCCAGATGCAGCCGCAAGGCGGACGTTCCTTGTACCTGCCCAACGATCCGCTCGCGTCGCTGGACGCCACGGCCAAGGTGCAATTGCTCGAGCGCGTGGAAAAGATGGCGCGCGCGAAAGATCCCCGCGTGGTGCAAGTGATGGCGGGCCTGGCCGGCGAATACGACGTGGTGCTGGTGCTGCGCAGCGACGGCGTGCTGGCGGCCGATATCCGTCCTCTCGTGCGCGTGTCCCTGACCGTGATCGCGGAACAGAATGGTCGCCGCGAAACGGGCTCGGCCGGTGGTGGCGGGCGTTTCAGCTACGACTATTTCAGCGATGCCGTGCTGGAACAATACGCGACGGACGCCGTCAATTCGGCGCTGGTGAACCTGGAAGCGCGCCCGGCGCCCGCCGGCCCCATGACCATCGTGCTGGGCCCGGGCTGGCCCGGCATCCTGCTGCACGAAGCGATCGGCCATGGCCTGGAAGGCGATTTCAACCGCAAGGGCTCGTCCGCGTTTTCCGGACGCATCGGCGAACGCGTGGCCGCCAAGGGTGTTACCGTGGTCGATGACGGCACCCTGGCCGGTCGCCGCGGCTCGTTGAATATCGATGACGAGGGCAACCCCACGCAATGCACGACCCTGATCGAGGACGGCATCCTGAAGGGGTACATCCAGGACACGATGAACGCGCGCCTGATGAAGATGCCCGTGACGGGCAATGCGCGCCGCGAATCGTTCGCCCACCTGCCCATGCCGCGCATGACAAATACGTACATGCTGGGCGGCGACAAGGACCCGGGGGAGATCCTCGCGTCCGTCAAAAATGGTCTGTATGCTGTCAACTTCGGCGGCGGCCAGGTCGACATCACGAATGGCAAGTTCGTCTTCTCGGCCAGTGAAGCGTACATGATCGAAAACGGCAAGCTCAGCTACCCTGTCAAGGGCGCGACCCTGATCGGCAACGGCCCGGACGTGCTCAACCGCGTCTCCATGATCGGCAACGACATGCGCCTCGATTCGGGCGTGGGCGTGTGTGGCAAGGAGGGGCAGAGCGTGCCCGTGGGCGTGGGGCAGCCGACCTTGCGCCTTGATGGTATTACGGTTGGCGGCACGGCCTGATTTTTCGGGCACTGTGAGGCCAACATGGTTGTCGGATTACGCGCGGCTGCGCCCCGCTAATCCGACCTACATTTCTGGCATGCTGCTCGTGTACGTCGGGTTAGCGCAAAGCGCGTAACCCGACATCACCATCAAGCCAATCACCGGCGGCGCCAACACGGCTGCTGGATCTCAGAATTTATACTTCACCCCCGCACTGACAAAGCGTCCCGCCGCGCCCGCGTAGTCGAGCGGGTTGTAGCCCGTGGCGCCATACGTCAGCGGGTCGAGCGGGGCGATCTTGTCGAACAGGTTTTGTATCGTCGCAAACACTTCCAGCTTGGGCGTGGCCAGCCAGCGGGCCGTCAGGTCCACCGTGGTGAACGAGGCGATGCGGCAGCCGCGCGGCGCGTCCGTGCCGTCGGCGAAATGCGTGGCGCAGCCGTCCGGGTCGTTCTTGAAGCGGACATTGTCGAGCGGCGCGCGGTAGTTGACGTTGGCCGTGACCCGCCAGTTCTGGCGTTCCCAGGTGGCGCCCAGGTTGATGCGGTCGTCCGGCGTGCCCATGCAGTTGGAGATATCGCAATTGCCATGCGTGCCGGCAAAATCGCGCTGCGTGCCATCCTGTTCCGTGCGCAGCCATTTGTACAGATGCGTCCACTTCAGGTCGAAGGTCAGGCTGCCGTAGCCATGGTCGAGGTTGAAGCGCTGGCGGGCGTCGATATCGATGCCGCGCACCGTCGTTTGCGCCGAATTCACATAGTTGGCCAGCACGGCCGTGATGGCGCCCGGATCGCCGGGAATGCCGGTGGCCGTCGACGGGTCGCGCGCAACGTTGCCGGCGGCAATGGCCGCATCCGTTTGCTCCTGGTTGATTTCATTCTTGCGGCGGATTTGCCACAGGTCGACGGAAATGCTGCTGCGCGGCAGCGGGTCCCACACGGCACCGACGGAATAGCTGCGCGAACGTTCGGGCGACAGGTTCGGATTGGGCGACGTGATGACGGCGATCGGCGCGGGATCGCATGCCACTTCCACGCCCAGCGCGCAGCGCAGCGGATCGCTGGCAGTGGAGAACGCGGCCAGGCCACCGACGCCGTTTTCCGCCGCGCTCGGGGCGCGGAAGCCCTTGGCGAAGGTGCCGCGCAGGGCCAGTTCGCGCATGGGAGTCCATTTCACGCCCACTTTTGGCGTATAGGAATTGCCCACGTCGGTGAAATGGTCGGCGCGCAGGGCGCCCGACAGTTCCACGGTTTTCAGCACGGGCGCCAGCACCTCTGCGTAGATGGCCGAGGCATTGCGGCTGCCCTTGTAAGCGGAATAGCCGAGGCCGATGATATTGCCCCGCTCCGTGCCCGTGGTGGGCTTGAGTTGCGTCGATTCGTGGCGGAATTCGGCGCCCACGGCCAGGCCCAGGCTGCCGCCTTCCAGCTTGGCCACCTCGCGGCTGGCCTTGAAGTCGATCTGCGCGATATGCGTCTTGGCGTCGTTCGAGATGCGCGGCGCCAGGGCAGCGTACAGCTCGGGCGAATTGAGGCCTGCGTTTTCCGCGATGCGCCACAGGCTGCCGGCCGGCAGGGCCGCATACGCGGGGTTCAGGCTGGCCGCGGCCACGTTGGCGGCGGTCGGGTTGAGCAGGGCGAAGGCGACGTCGCGCTGCAGGTAGCCGTCCAGGTCGTTCGACACCTTGTTCTGCGAGTACAGGATGGCGCTGTCGATATCCCAGCCCGCCACGGTGCCCTTGATGCCGGCGACAAAGCGCGTGAAGGTGGAATTGACTTCCGACAGGCGCGGCCCCACATCGGCCGCCAGGTAGCGCAGCCGCGCCGCCGTGCCGAAATATGGATTGTCCGGGTGGGCGGCGCCGAGCGAGACGCCCGCATTGCTGACGGGGCCGCCCGGGTAGCCGACCGAGCCGCTGACCGTCGACGGCGTGGTGGCCGAATGCGATTCGCTGTGGTACACGTTCAACTCGGCATACGTTTGCAACGCCGGCGTCAGTTGCCAGGCGGCGCGGCCGAAGAAATTAATGTTCTTTTGCTTGGGCTGGATCTGGCTGTACTGCTGCGCGGCGTCGGTCAGGCAGCCGCCGCCCGGGTCGCCCTGCGGATGCGTGGTGAAGTTGCCGCAGGCGGCGCCGGGGAAGGTGCGCGTAAAACCCGCGCCGGCCAGGTTGCCGCGGTTGTAGTAGTCGAGCGTGTCGGGATTGCGCACATTGCCGTTGACGGCGCTGCCGGCCGCGTTGTTGGTGGTGATGGCGCCCGCGCCGCTGAGCGATTCCTGCGCGCTGAAGCCCAGGTCGCGCAAGTCGCCGCGTCCCACAGCGCCCCGTCCGGCCCGGTCGCGGTTCCAGATGGCGGCCTTTTCGCTGTACTCGAGGTTCAAGAGCACGTTGTAGCGGTCGCTGTCGATGTCGCCGAAGCCGTGCGTGATGGCGGCGCGCGCGTCGCGCCCGTCCCACTCCTTCGTCTTGCCGTAATTGCCCTTGATGGCCGTGCCCTGGTAGTCGCGCCGCAGGATCACGTTGACGACGCCGGCAATCGCGTCCGAACCATAGATGGCCGAGGCGCCATCCTTGAGGATTTCCACCCGTTCCACCGCTTCCAGGGGAATGATGTTCAGGTCGGCAAATACCTTCTGGCCATCGTCGGCCAGGCCATACGGAGCCACTCTGCGGCCGTTCAGCAGCACCAGGGTCGAGGCCGTGCCCAGGCCCCGCAGCGACACGCCGGAAGCGCCGGCGGCAAAGCCGTTGCCGAAGCTGGTGGGCACGGAACCCTGGTTGTCGACGGCCAGGGTCTGCAGCAGTTCGGCCACGCTGGACTTGCCCGATTTTTCAATGTCGGCCGCGTTCAGGGTTTGCACGGCGGACGCCGTTTCCGCCTGCGCGCGACGGATGTTCGAGCCGGTGATTTCCACGCGGGCAACGGGGGCAGCTTCCTGTGCCAAGACGGGCAGGGCGAGCAGGGCGCTTGCCAGGGCCAGGCCCATGCGTGGCGGTGAAAGCAGGGACGGATGGGCGGATTCTTTGTAGATCATGCGATTCTCCGGAAAGTCAGACAGGAAAAGGTGGGATGCACCTTGAAGTCTTGGCCGTGCGGCCTGGCGGGGATTCGATCTATATCAGTAGTGCGCCGCTTCCCGTGTTCAAAACGGGCTGGCGTGGCGTGCGCGCCACGGCGGCCTCAGCATTGTTGGCGGGCCGGTGCGCATCGGCAGCGCGCAACTTTTTATGCTTTTTGACGTATTTTGCAGTGTAAAACGGCGGCGGCATGCGGCTTTGCCGACAAATATGCTTGCCAACCCTTGCAATTTAGGTTTATAGTCGTTCATCACTTACGGATGACTCGCATGTTCGCTCGCCACTTTTTTACCGCTTATTTTTACTTTAGCAATTCCAACCCAAAGGCGGTGGAGTAGCGGTCGGTTCACGTAGCAGCAAAACGAGATCCCAGCAAATTCTAAAAAACCGCCACTGATGGCGGTTTTTTTTTACCCAGATGTTTTACCCATCCTTAAATTTTGGAGAAAATGATGCCCCGCACCGATGATTTGCGAATTCGCGAAATGAAGGAATTGACCCCGCCGTCCCACCTGATCCGCGAATTCGCCTGCTCGGAGCAAGCCGAACAGACCGCCGCCAGCGCCCGCATCGCCCTGCACCGTATCCTGCACGGCCAGGACGACCGCCTGATGGTGGTGATCGGGCCTTGCTCCATCCACGACACCAAGGCGGCGATGGAATATGCGCGCCTGCTGGTCAAGGAGCGCGCGCGTTTCGCGGGCGAGCTGGAAATCGTCATGCGCGTCTACTTCGAGAAACCGCGCACCACGGTGGGCTGGAAGGGCCTGATCAACGATCCGTACATGGACAACAGCTTCCGCATCAACGACGGCTTGCGCATGGCGCGCGAACTGTTGCGCGATATCAATGAACTGGGCTTGCCGGCCGGTACCGAGTTCCTCGACGTGATCAGTCCGCAATACATCGCCGACCTGATCAGCTGGGGCGCCATCGGCGCGCGCACGACGGAATCGCAGGTGCACCGCGAACTGGCGTCGGGATTGTCCTGTCCCGTCGGCTTCAAGAATGGCACTGACGGCAATGTGAAAATCGCCGTGGAAGCCATCAAGGCGGCCTCGCAGCCGCACCATTTTCTTTCCGTCACGAAGGGCGGCCACTCGGCCATCGTCTCGACCAACGGCAACGAGGATTGCCACATCATCTTGCGCGGCGGCAAAACGCCGAACTATGACGCGGCCAGCGTGGACGACGCTTGCAAGGCCATCGCGGCGCAAGGCCTGGCGGCGCGCCTGATGATCGACGCCTCGCATGCGAACAGCTCGAAAAAACCGGAAAACCAGATTCCCGTGTGCGCCGACATCGCCGCGCAGGTGGCGGGCGGCGACGACCGCATCGTCGGCGTGATGGTGGAGTCGCACCTGGTGGCGGGGCGTCAGGATTTGATTCCGGGCAAGGAATTGATCTACGGCCAGTCCGTCACGGATGGCTGCATCGACTGGAGCGCCAGCGTGGCCGTGCTGGAAAACCTGGCGCAAGCCGTGAAGCAGCGCCGCCTGAAGGGCGACGCGGAATAAAGTGACGTGGCGCGCAGCATGAAAAAAAGCTCGGAAAGCTAAGCTTTCCGGGCTTTTTCATTTCATTCAAGACGTCTGACAGAAGCGTAGCGAGTGGCTAGCTTATGTCAGGTGTATTTAGAACTTGTAGGTCGCGCGCACGTAGAAAGTACGGCCCAGCGGATCGGCGTAACGCGGATCGTAGCCGGACTGGAAGGTGCCGATCTGGTTACTGAACGGTGGATCTTCGTTCAGCAGGTTTTTCACGCCCACGGTGACTTCGGTGTTCTTGAAGCCCGAGTACGCGCCCGACAGCGACCATACCGAGTAAGCCTTGACGCTTTGCTCGAATTGCGGATCGACATAGTTCTGGTCGCGGTAGCCGCTCATGTACTTGTTCGACAGCGTGGCGTTCCACTTGTCCAGATTCCATTGCAGGGAGGCATTGTGTCTCCAGCGGAATACCGGTGCATTGTCGCCATAGACGCCCACGTTTTGCACGAATTCGCCGCCGCGTTCGTTCTGGTACTCATACTTCTGTACCCAGGTGCCGTCGAAGTTGAAGGTGAAGTTGCCGTACTGGCTGCGTGGCAATTTCCAGTTCAGGCCCAGGTCGATGCCCGAGGTGTGCATTTCGCCCAGGTTGCCCAGGGTGGCCAGCACGTAGTCGAGCTTGCCGTCAGCCGTGTAGATGAAGTTGCTTTGATATTTATCGTAGTTGTCGAACAGAGTCTGTTCGGCCACGGTGCCGATCTTGTCGCGCAACTTGATCTTGAAGTAATCGAGCGACACGGTGACCGACTTGACAGGCTCGATGACGATACCGGCGCTGAAGGTCTTCGATTTTTCCGGGCCGACGTCCGGATTGCCGCCCGAACGGATGTATTGCTGCGCGCCGCAGGCGACGTTGCTGTTGGCGCCAGGGATCGGTACGCCGCCCGGGCACAGGCGTGGATCGTCGTATTTGTTGGCCGTGAAGGTCTTGGTTTGCGGACCATGCAGGTCATACAGCGTTGGCGCGCGGAAACCTGTGTTGTAGGAGCCGCGCAGCAGCACCTGGCTCGTTGGCTGCCAGCGTACGCCGACTTTCGGGTTGAAGCTGCCGCCGACGTCGTTGTAGTGGTCATAACGTGCTGCCAGCGACAGTTCCAGGTCTTTTACGACAGGAATGCTCAGTTCCGTGAAGATGGCGGCGATGTTGCGGCTGCCCGATTGGTTCTGCGCTTCGGCGTAGCCGGAGCTCGACGCCTGGCCAGCCAGGTCGCGGTTCACATTGTATTCCGCCTTGTCGTTACGGAATTCCGTACCGACGGCGAAGCCGACGGCACCTGCCGGCAGGGTGAACAGTTCACGGCTGACTTTGGCGTCGACCGCGGTGCTGGTCATCTTGGCGCTCAGGTACTCGCCTTTCAGGACGGAGTCATTCAGGTAGGCCTGGCCGGCGGCGCTCTGCTCGCCGAACGGATTCAGGATGCCATTGCCAATGCCGTCGATGATACGCTGGTCATTCAGGTAGCCGCCCGTGAAGGCGCTGGTGGCCTTGCTGACGGAGTAGCTCAGGCCGACGTTGTAGTCCCACGCGCCCAGGACGCCTTCGGAGGCCAGTACCAGGCGGTCCGAGGTGCTGGTGTCGAAGCCGCTGCGCTGGCCCGACGCCACTGGACGCCAGCTGATGTCCAGCGGTTCGCCCGACAGGCCTGCCATGGCTGGCACGCCGCCGCTGCCGCCCGGGTAGTATGGCGAGCTCGACGACATGAGGATGCCGATGTTCGACATTGGCGGCGGCGAGATGCGCGCTTCGTTGGTGCTGCGCGAGTGCAGGTATTCGATGGTGGCCAGGTGATCCTGGTTCAGCTTGAAGCTGGCCTTGCCCAGGAAGGATTCCTGCTGGGTTTTCGGGATGGCCTGGATGAATGGCGTGACATCCATGGCGCAGGTGCTCTTGCCCGAGGTATTCTTGTACAGGTTTTCACCCACGCAACCGCCGGCGAAAGCCGGGTTGCCGATCAGGCCATTGCCCGTATCGTAGAAGTTGGCCGGGAAGGTGGTGCCGCTCAGGTTATCCACGCCCTTGCTCGGGATGTAGCCGCTCTTCGAGAAGGAACGGTCGGCCGTGCTCAGCGCCGACTGGCGATGCACGTCGACAACGCCGAAGACGTTGAAGCCATCTTTGTTCAGGTCGCCATAGCCGCCGGACAGGTTCAGGCGCGACTCGTCGCCGCCGCCCGATTTCTGTGGCTCGTAATGTTCGACCGTGACGGAGCCGCCTTTGACGGAACGCTTGGTGATGAAGTTGATCACGCCGCCGATGGCGTCGGTGCCGTAGATGGCGGAAGCGCCGTCACGCAGCACTTCGACACGCTCCAGGGCGGAAATAGGGATGATGTTCAGGTCGACGGACGAACCGTTGAACGGGTGGCTGGCGATACGGCGGCCGTTCAGCAGGACCAGGGTCTTGTCGCCGCCGATGCCGCGCAGGTCGGCGACGGACTGGCCGCCCGTACCGGAGCCAACGGATTGCGAGCTGCTTTGCGAGCTCTGATTCATGGAAATGGTGGACAGGACTTCTTGTGCCGTCGTCAAGCCTTGCTTGGCGAAATCGTCAGCCTTGATCGAGGTGATCGGCAGCGCTGTCTCCGATGCCAGACGCTTGATGCTCGAACCCGTGACTTCGACACGTTGCATGGGTGCATCTGTTGTTTCTTGCGCATACGCGGCGTGCATGCCCAGGGCCAAACTGCCAGCAAACATCAGGCGCAGCGACCGCGATATTACATTTTCTATCATCATCTGAAATTCCTTGTTATTGTGATAAAGGCGGCAATTATTTTGAAATAACTTGTTGCTTACTAACAATTTATTTGCCTTTTTACAAATCCACCAATGAAAATTCTGTAAATTTTCAGGGCCCTCATCAAAACATTCACGATTCAGATTGTCAATTTCGTGCGGACTTTTTGGACGAAATGCAACATATTGCTATTTTTTTTGCATTAGTTCAGGAATAAAATATCGTCAACCCTTGTCAGGCGCACTCAGGCGCGTAAAATAAAACGGCGCACAGCATCTCTGCTGGCGCCGTCTTCGTGCTGCAGGCAAACGCTTGCCAGCGCCGCCCCGTTGATCCTGTTTTGCCAATCTCCCTTAGAACGTATAGCTGCCGCGCAAGTAGTAGGCGCGCCCGAGCGGGTCTGTATAGCGCGGGTCATAGCCTTTCTGGAACAAGGTGCCCTGGTTCGAGAACGGCGGTTCCTTGTCGAACAGGTTTTTCACGCCGGCCGTCAGCAACAAGCCTTTCCATGTGTAGCTGCCGGACACGTTCAGCAGGCTGTAGGAAGGCACATCGTGGCGGAATTGCGGGTCCACCTGGTTCTGATCCGTGTAGCTGGACTTGAACGATTGCGACACGGTGGCGCCCCAGTTGCCCAGGCGCCAGTTCAGCGCCGCCGTATGTTTCCAGCGGAATACGGGATTGTTGTCCGCGTAGCGGCCCACGTTGGCGATGAATTCGCCGCCGCGCTCGTTCTGGTAGTCATACTTGTGGGTCCAGGTGCCATCGACCGACACACTGAAATCGCCATAGGCGCCACGGCCCAGGCGCGCATTCAGGCTGACGTCGATACCGTCCGTTTTTACTTCCCCGAGGTTGTCGTTCAAGTCCAGGATGGCGAAGGGCGAACCATCGGGATTGCGCAGGAACAAGGCCTTGTATTTTTCATAGTTGCCGTAGATGGATTGTTCGGGCAAGGAGGAAATCTTGTCCTTCAGGTGGATGTTCCAGTAATCGACGGCGAGCGTGACTTCCTTGATCGGTTCGAGCACGAAGCCGACGGCGAAGGTGGTGGATTTTTCCGGTTTCAGCTTTTCATTGCCGCCTTGCAGCTTGAATTGCTGCAAGTCGCAATCGCGCAGGGGGTTGGCGCCCGGTTGCGGCACGCCGCCCGGGCAGAGGATGGGGTCATCGTAGGAATCGTTGGTATCGTTCTTCGACGGCGGTGCATTCTTTTCAAATAAGGTGGGAGCGCGGAAACCCGTGCTGGCCGAGCCGCGCAGCACCAGCGCGTTGCTGGCCTGGTAGCGCAGGGCCAGCTTGGGATTGGTGGTGCTGCCCACGTCGCTGTAGTGGTCGAAGCGGGCCGCCAGCTGCACTTCCAGGTCCTTGATCAGCGGCAAGTTGACTTCGCCGAAGACGGCCTGGATCGTGCGCGATCCGCTCTTCGACAGCGAACCGGACAGGCCGGAACTGGCGGCCTGGCCGGCAATGTCGCGGTTCACGTTGAAGTCGGCTTTTTCACGTCGCAGTTCGCCGCCCAGGGCGATGGCCAGCGGGCCGCCGGCCAATTGCATCAGTTCGCGGCTGCCCTTGATGTCGAAGCCCGTGGTGGTGACCTTGGCGTTCTGCACCTCGCCGCGCAGGGCCGTGCTGTCGAGGTAAGCCTTGCCGGCCGCATCCTGCACGCCAAACGGGTTCAGGATGCCGTTCAGCACGCCGGCGGCAAAGCCCGCATCCTGCACGTAGCCACCGGTGAATTTTTCCGATGATTTGCTGATCGCGTGGCTCAGGCCCGTCTTGTAGTCCCAGCCCGCCAGTTCGCCTTCGAGGGCCAGCACCAGGCGGTCGGCCTTGCCGTCCGAGTCGATCTGCCGCTGGCCCGCTTCCACGGGACGCCAGTTGACGCTCAGCGGCTGGCCCGACAAGCCCGGCTGGGCCGGCACGCCGCCCGCATTGCCCGGATAGTATTTGCTGGTGTTGGGCAGAATCAAGCCTGTTTGCGGCGGCGGCGCCGTGCGCGCCTTCACCTTGTTTTCCGAATGCAGGTATTCCACCGTGGCCAGGTGGCCGCCGCCGAGCTTGAAGGCGCCCTTGCCGAAAAAGGCCAGCTGTTCCTGGGCGGGCAAGTTGTCGATCTGGCGCGTGTAATCCTGACGGCAGGTGCCGTTGGCGGCGGCTACCGACAAGGGGGGCAGACAGCCGCTGGCCGCGTAGGGATTGCCGGCCAGGCCGTCGCCGCCGTTGGCTGCCGCATCAAAATAATTGCCGGGGAAAGTCGTGCCGCTGGTAATGGACAGGCCGCGCGAGGGGACGATGCCGGTCGCCGAGAAGGCGCGGTCCTGCGAGGTGAGCACTTTTTGCTTGTGATAGTCGAGCACGCCGAAAATATTGTAGCCGTCCGTGTCGAGCTTGCCGAAACCCGTCGACAGGTTGACGCGGTGCTCGCCGCCGCCCTTGTGTTCGGGCGCGATGACCTCGGCGGTGATATTCGTGACATTCACCGAGCGCTTGGTGATGAAGTTGATGACGCCGCCGATGGCGTCCGTGCCGTAGATGGCCGAAGCGCCGTCGCGCAGCACTTCGACACGTTCCAGGGCGGCGATGGGGATGATGTTCAGGTCGACGCTGGCGCCGTCGTACGGATGGTTGGCGATGCGCCGGCCGTTGAGCAGCACCAGGGTCTTGTCGCCGCCCAGGCCGCGCAAGTCGGCGCTGGCCTGGCCGCCCGTGGGCAAGCCGCTGGTATTGCCGCCGACGGCATTGCCGCTGCCCATGCTGGAGGAATTGGAGGGGATCTTGCTGAGCACTTCCTGGGCCGTCGTCAGGCCCTGTTTGGCAAAATCCTCGGCCTTGAAGATGGACAGCGGCGTGGCCGTTTCCGAAACGAGGCGCTTGATGGAGGAACCGGTGACTTCGACGCGCTGCATGCTGCTCGTGTCGCTGGCTTCTTGCGCCAGCACCTGCTGGCTGAGCAGGCTGGCGGCAAGGCCGCTGGCGCAGATCAAACGGATGGAACGGGACAGGCGTGTTTCTCTGATCATGTTCAAGACTCCTGGAAAAGCGGTTGGCTAGAAGGGCAAGAACGGCCGCGCTGGTTGGCGCACCGAGAACATTGAAAAGTATTTATATCTTTTCAAGCGATCCACTGTAATGAGCTGTAAAAGTCCTTGTCAACATGGCACACAGGTTTGTGTGCCTAAACAACGCAGTGCACGATAGGCACTGATTTGGAACAAAGAAGGTGCATTTTGTGCCGCATTTTTGACGAGGCTGCCATCGCCCTCGCGCGCAAAATAAAAAACGCCCGCTGCAGTGCAACGGGCGTTGGTGTGGATGGCATGACGATAGTGACGCAGCCTTGCCGGCCCAGGCTGCGCTTGGCAGCCTGGGCGGACGCTTAGAAGAACTTGTAGCTGGCGCCCAGTTTGAAGTAGCGGCCGATGGCGCCGCTGGCATCCATCGGGTTGTAGCTCATGCCGCCGTAGGTCAGCGGGTCGAGCGGCGCGATCTTGTCGGTCACGTTGTTGATCGAGGCAAACAATTGCAATTGTTTGTTGACGTTCCAACGGCTCGACAGGTCGAGCGTGGTGAACGAGGCGATCTTGCAACCGTTTGGCGCCGCTGTGCCGTCGGCCAGTTTGGAAGCGCACGGCTTGCCTTCAAACAGGATGTTCTTCATGTCCGAACGGTAGTTCAGCACGCCGCTGACGTTCCAGTTGCCCAGGTCCCACGAGCCGGTCAGATTGATCTTGTCCTTCGGCGTGCCGGCGCAGTTGGAGGTGTCGCAATTGCCATGCGTGCCGGCGAACTGGTAGCGCACGGTGGACGACTCGGCCCGCACCCACGAAGCGATGTGGGTCCAGGTCAGGCCGAACGTGGCGCGGCCGTAGTCGCCCAGGCGCACGCGCTGCTTGACGTCCAGGTCGATCCCCTTGATCTCCGTGAAGCTGGAGTTGCGGTACGGCGCCTTGGTGATCAGCAAGGTGCCCGTGTTCGGCGTGACGACGCCATTGATGGTCAGGTTGTTGTCGGCGCGGATGGCCGTCGGCAGGGCGGCCGCTTCGTTGTACGGCAGCGGGTTGATTTCGTTTTCACGCTTGATCTTCCAGGCATCGAGCGACAGGCTGGTATCGTTGAACGGATCCCACACCAGGCCCAGGGTATAGCCCTTGGATTTTTCCGGCTTGAGGCTGGGGTCGCCGATCTTGACGGCCGCCACTTGCAGTTCGCAGTCGCTGGCATTGGCGCCCGGCAAGCGGGTGCCGCCCGGGCAGCGCACGGGATCGCTTACGGTCGAGGTGCCCGTCGATTGCGAATTGGCGTTGCTTTCGGCAGGACCCGGCGCGCGGAAGCCTTCCGAATACGTGCCGCGCACGGCGAAGGTTTTCAGCGGCGTCCACTTGGCGCCCAGTTTCGGCGTGGTCGACGAGAAACGGTCATATTTGTCGTAACGCAAGGCGCCCGACAGTTCCACCGTCTTGATGACGGGCGCCAGTACTTCGAGGAACACGGCCGAGACCTTGCTGTCGCCCTTGGCTGCCACGTAGCTGGAGTTGATGGAACCGTTTTCCGTGCCCGACAGCGATGGATTGTCGAGCTTGTCGCGGCGGTGTTCCGCGCCCACGGCCAGGCCCAGGGCGCCGCCCGGCAACTGCATCAGTTCGCGCGACGCCTTGAAGTCGATGATGTCGAGCTTGGTGGTGGAATCGGAGGTGGCGTTCGTCACCATGGCCGCGTACAGCGAGGCCGGATTCTTGCCCGCCTGCGCGCCGATGTAGTACGGGAAATACTTGCTGTTCGGATTGCCCAGCGCATCCTTGACGACGGCCATGTTCAGCATGTTGCTGTAGTCGAGGTGCAGCTTCGATTCCGAATGCGTATAGCCGGCATCGTAGTCCCAGCCCATGGCGTTGCCCTTGACGCCGAGCACGATGCGGTTGAACTCGTTGTTGGCCTGGCGCGTGCTGGCGCCCACGTCGAAGGCCTGGTAGCGCACGCGCACCGGCACGCCATACGGATTTTGCGGGTGGTTGGCGGCCAGCACGATGGTGGTGCCGGCGCCGGAACCGTAGTTGACGACGCCAGTCGGGCTGGTGGCGTTCGGCGGGAAGGCGATGGTCGGCGTGATCGATGCCGGTATCAGGGTGAAGGCCGTATCGCGCTTCGAGTAGCCCGCTTCCGCGTACACCTGGGTATCGGCGTTGACTTGCCAGGTGCCGCGCGTGTACAGGTTGATCGATTCGATCTTCGGTTGCATCGAGCGGAACTGGTCGTGGTGCCACAGACAGCCGCCCTTCGGATCTTGCGGTGAAGACACGGACAAGGTCGAGCAGCCGGGCAGGGCCACATAGTTGTTGGTGACGGGATCGCGGATCAGGCCCACCGGCGAGGCATTCGCGTCGTTGTTGCCATTGATGTAGCCGCCGGCGAACTGGGTGTTGATCGCATAGCCATACGGACGCAGGTCGGCCTTGCCTATCCATTTGCGGCCGGAGCGCTCGTTGTTCATCAGCATGTCCGATTTGGTGTATTCGGCATTGAGGACGACATTGAATTTATCCGTATCCAGGTTGCCCTTGCCGAAGGTCAGCGAGGCGCGGTGCTGCTTGGCGTCGCTGTCGCCGGAGATGCCCGTGTCGCCTTTCAGGGTCAGGCCTTCGAAGTCCTTGCGCAGGATGATGTTGACGACGCCGGCGATGGCGTCCGCGCCGTAGGTCGAGGAGGCGCCGTCTTTCAGGATTTCGATACGCTCGACGATCTGCATCGGCACGGTGGACAGGTCGGTAAAGCTCTTCTGGCCGTCATCGGCGCGCGCGAACGGCGCCATGCGGCGGCCATTGAGCAAGACCAGGGTCGAGGTGGCGCCCAGGCCGCGCAGCGAGATGGCCGTGGAGCCGGCGGCAAAGCCGTTGCCGAAGCCCGTCGGCAGGGAGCCGGCGCCATCGGCGGTCAGGGTTTGCAGGTATTCGGCGACGGTGGCCTTGCCCGATTTCATCAAGTCATCGCGGGTGATGACCTGTACCGGCGATGCGGTCTCGGCCGTGGCCCGTTTGATGCTCGATCCTGTAATTTCCACACGTTGTACATTGGCGTCTTGCGCCATTGCCGGCGCAGCCATCATGCCTAGGCTGAGCGCTGCTACGCTACCCGAAAAAATCAGGCGTACGGAGCGGGACATCACTGTTTCCATCATCATTCTCAAACTCCGAAAGTGTGCTCGGCTGGCCCTTGTGCGGCACAGCTTTGCCAGGGTGATAAAGATTGCTGCGTCGGCAATCGCTGTGGATCAAACGGCATATCGTGTGAGTTGCCGCCATTGATAAGACCATTTGCCGTGAAACCTTGTCAACGCGCAAATGGGACATTTCGGGATGGAAACAACAGTGTTTTTTATAATGTTTGGATGTTTCAGTATTGGCAA
The DNA here is from genome assembly GCF_001445815.1 of Janthinobacterium sp. Ant5-2-1. NCBI lineage: Bacteria > Pseudomonadati > Pseudomonadota > Betaproteobacteria > Burkholderiales > Oxalobacteraceae > Janthinobacterium > Janthinobacterium sp. Ant5-2-1. The sequence continues at coordinate 31,562 of NZ_LNCE01000076.1, forward strand.
TTATTTTGATGCTGCACTGCGCTATGCGTTTTCTGCCCGCCGATAAAAAGTGCGCTCATTCACGGACATAAGGGTTTCTACCAATGCGCTTTTGCGCGGCATTGGCCAGGCTATGTTGCGGCGCGGCAAATTTCCCCGGCAGCGCCGGTGCTTGTTGCTGCGCACGCCAGAAGTGCCGCGGCTTTTCGCCCGGCGAACAGAATATGCGTTATCGTTACGCGTTTTCCAGCGCGTCAATGCATCGGCGCGGCTGGCTGCGAACAAGGCATAGATCTTGCGAGGATGGACTGGTTTTGGCGGTGGAATCCTGTATCCCAGGGGGAAGCCAGTACAAGCGCACCAATACGGTGCGACAGATAATCGAGATGAAGGGTATTACATGAAGTCACCATGGATGCGGCGCGTGGCGCTGCTCGCCTGCCTGGCCACCCTGCCGCTGGCGGCCGTGGCCGTTGACGCCGCCCCTGCGGCCGCGCCGGTCAAAACCTTGCGCTATATCCTGCCGGCCGCCGAGACGGGCTTCGATCCGGCCACCGCGCGCGACCTGTATTCGAACCACATCACGCAGGCCGTCTTCGACACCCTGTACACCTATGATTACCTGGCGCGCCCCGTCAAGGTGGTGCCCGGCGCGGCGGCCGCCATGCCGGAAGTGTCGGCCGACGGCAAGACCTACACCATCCGCCTGAAAAAAGGCATCCTATACACGCCCGACGCCGCGTTCGGCGGCAAGCGCCGCGAACTGACGATGGCCGATTACGTGTATTCATGGAAGCGCCTGTTCGACCCGCGCCTGGCCTCGCCGCACACCTGGCTGCTCGAAGGCAAGGTGGTGGGGCTGGACGACCTGGCCAAGGACGCGGCCAAGGCGAACAAGTTTGACTACAGCAAGAAGGTGGCCGGCCTGGAAATCCTCGACCCGTACACCTTGCGTATCACGCTGACCAAGACCGATTTCAATTTCCCCATGATCCTCGCCTACGTGCCGACGGCGGCGCTGGCGCGCGAAGTGGTGGAAAAGTATGGCGACGTGAAGGGGGAAGTGGGTTCGAATCCCGTCGGCACCGGCTACTACACGCTCGGGGAATGGACGCGCGGCAACCGCATCGTCCTGAACCGCAACCCGCAGCACTTGCCGGAAACGTGGAATTTCCTGGCCGGCGACGACCCGGACGACCAGCGCATCGTGCGCCAGATGCAGGGCAAGCGCATTCCCGCCATCGACCGCATCGAAATTTCCGTGATGATCGAAGACCAGTCGCGCTGGCTGTCGTTCCAGAGCGGCGGCACGGACGTGTTCTGGCTCGATGGCCCGCTGGCGCCGAAAGCGATGCTCAACGGCAAGCTGCGTCCCGAACTGGCGGAGAAGGGCGTGCAACTGTCGCGCCTGCTGGACCCGGAAATCAGCTATTACTACTGGAATATGGAAGACCCGACCCTGGGCGGTTTCAGCAAGGAAAAGATCGCGCTGCGCCGTGCCATTGCAATGGCGCACAATATCGATGAAGAAATCCGCATCATCTGGAATGGCCAGGCCAAGCGCCTCGACTATCCGATCCCTCCGGGCGTGGTGGGTTACGATCCGCACTACAAATCCCTGCTGCAATACGATCCCGTGCTGGCGAATAAATTGCTGGATAAATTCGGCTACAAGAAGGGCGCCGACGGCTGGCGTACTTTGCCCGACGGCAAGCCGCTCTTGATCCGCTACGCTTCGCGCAACGAAGCCAATGGCGTGCTGCAGGCGGAAATGTGGCGCAAGACCTACAACTCGCTGGGCATCCGCATGGAAAACGACCGCATGATCTTTTCCGACATTTTAAAGACGGAAAAGCAGTGCAAGATGCAGTCGCGCACGGCGCAATGGCTGGCCGACTATCCGGACGGCGACAACTTCATGCAGCTGTTCTACGGCCCGAACACGCACCAGAACAACAATGGCTGCTACCAGGACCCTGAATATGACAAATGGTACGCGGCCAGCCAGTCCATGCCGGCCAGCCCCGAGCGCGATGCGCTGTACCACCAGATGGCGCGCCGCCTGGAAGTGAACGCGGGCGCCCTGATCGGCTATGCGCGCTACCGCAATATGCTGGCGCAAAAGTCGGTGCTTGGCTACAAGAAGCACCCGATCCTGTTCCAGGAGTGGGCCTTCATGGATATCGACAGCACGGGTGCGCCGGTGGCGCCAGCCCCTGCGGCCTCGGCCAATAAATAAGCGCAGCTTATAAAAACAAGGAATCATTATGTTCGCTTATATCCTGCGCCGCCTGTGGCAGATGCTGCCCACCATGCTGGGCGTCGTCCTGCTGGTGTTTATCCTGTTTAACTGGGTGGGCGGCGACCCCGCCTACATCCTGGCCGGCAAGATGTCTAGTGCGGAAAGCATCGCCAACATCCGCCGCCAGCTCGGTGTCGACCAGCCGTATTACGTGCAGCTGTGGATCTTCATCAAGCAGATCGTCACGTTCGACTTCGGCCAGAGCTGGGCCACGGGGGAATCCGTGTCGCACATCATCACGTCGCGCCTGGGGCCGTCGATGATGGTCCTGATCCCGCTGACCGTGCTGGAAACGTTCTTTGGCGTGGCGCTGGCGCTGGCCATCGCTTTCGTGCGCGGCTCGCTGACGGACCGCGCCGTCATGATCGCCTGCACGGTGGGCATGTCGATTTCCATTCTCGTCTACATCATCGTCTTCCAGTACGGCTTTGCTTATAAACTGGGCCTGTTCCCCGTGCAGGGCTGGGGCGACAGCTTCTGGGAAAACCTGCTGCGTTATTCGACCTTGCCGATCCTGATCGGCCTGGCAGTGTCCATCGCGCCGACCCTGCGCCTGTTCCGCACCTTCGTGCTGGACGAGGCGAACCAGGATTACGTGCGCACGGCGCGCGCCAAGGGCCTCAAGGAAGGGCGCATCATGTGGGTGCACGTACTGCGCAACGCCGGCATCCCCATCATTACCTATGTGATGTCGAACTTGCCGGCCCTGCTGATTGGCGCTTTCCTGCTCGAGCGCTTCTTCGGCATCCCCGGCATCGGGCGTGAAGTGATTTTGGCTGTCGAGCGCAGCGACTTTCCGGTGATCAAGGCGATCACCGTGTACGTTGCCGCCGCCACCATGCTCTTCAACCTGCTCACCGACCTGCTGTACCAGGCGGTCGATCCTCGCGTACAACTGAAGTAGAAAGAGACGATGTCGAAACCTCATACATCGCCCGGCCTGTGGGCCCTGGCGTGGCGCCGTTTGCGCGGCGACAAGATTGCAATGGTATCGCTGGCC
>NZ_LNCE01000077.1:0-23084 GCF_001445815.1 Janthinobacterium sp. Ant5-2-1
CGGCATACGAGATGCGGCCCAGGGTATTGATGATCTTCCAGGCGCCGCCTTGGGACGGTGTGCGGGCGCGGCCGAACAGGAACAGGGCGCAGGCGACGATCAGGGCCAGGGCGATGCGGCTGCGGTAGTCGACGGCCAGGGCCAGCAGGACGGGCACGGCGGCCATGGCCATGAGCACGGTCATGGCGCCCGGTTTGCGGGCCGGGTCGCTGGCCCACCAGGCCAGCATGCCCAAACCATAACTACCGAAGAAATACGGCGCCCAGTTATCCCAGTCCGCATCGAGATTGAAATACAGCAGGGAAAAGGTGATGCCCACGGTAACGGCCAGCGGCATCAGCCAGTGTCCGCGCCGCTGGCCCGCCAAGCGGCCGCCCAGCCACAGCAGCGATACCGTCAGCAGGTACAGCTGGAAATCGATGGCCACGTACCAGGCGCCGGCCGACAGCGACTCATAACCCAGCACGCCGTGCAGCAGCAAAGCGTGGGCGCTCAGCTGCCCCAGGGTGACGGCGGCCGACATGGAATCGTGTTGCATCCAGACGCCGGCCACCGGGGTAATCACTGCGGCGAGCAAGGTAGCGGCCAGGAAAGGCGGCGCCAGCTTGGCATAGCGGCGCCAGATCGCTTGCAGAGGGTTGGCAATGCCGGGGCGGCCGGCGGGAGAGAGCGATTTGGCGACGAGAAAGCCGCCGATGACGAGGAACACTTGCACGGCGATGCGCGCGCTGCCGCCCAGCCAGCCCAGCAACTCGGGCCACAGGGGCTGCACGTAGTCGGACATGGGGCCGTAAAACGCCAGATGATGCAATACGATCAGCTGCGCCGCACCCGCCTTCAAACCATTGATCCAGCCAAACTGCGGACGATTTTCCAGGTCCGCCTGTGATACTGCTGCTGCCGTCATTCCTATTCCTTGCCGTGCCAGGTAGTCTCGCCAGCCATGCGCGCAACAGGCGCGCGGCCGAGGATTTACCGAAAGGCCGACATAATAGCCGAGCCCGGCACTTCGGTGACGCGCGGCAGACGACCGAGATCAATCCTTGCGCGACAAATCGGCACGCAACAGGGTCTGGATCACGCTGCCGCCCTGCTCGTTCGCGCGCACCGCGACCGCCATGGACGGCATGACGAACAGCACGCCATCCTGATCGCTCCAGGTATCGACCAGTTGCTCCAGCTCGCGCCCCAGCGACTTCGGCCGCCCGATCTGCCGGGCCAGCTGCGCCTCGCACTTGCCGTCATAGCCGACGCGGCGCGGGCACTCATCGATGCGCACAAACGGCATCTTGCTCTCGCGCAAGCGTGCGGACAATTGCGCGGCCACCGCCGCCGGTGCGCCATCGAGATACAAATGGTAAGACGGCACACGGCAGCATCTCCCGGACAACAACAGCAAGCCGACCTTAGCGCCAAAAGCGGCCGCGTGGGCTACCGGCACGTAAGCAAACGGCGGCGCGTCGCCGCCCCACACAAAAGTCTTGCGTTGCTCGGCCGCGTCCGCCCCGCGCCAGCCGCGCAGGCAGGCGACGTTGTCGGCGGCAAAACAGGTGCGGTAGCCCGTCTGATCGCTGATAAACAATTGCTCCACCGGATTGCGCGCGCCGGCAGCCTCCGGTGCAACGCCGTCGGGTCGTACTTCCCAGCTGCCCGCGCCGTTCTTGTGCCATGCCAGCGCCGTGCGCGACCAGGCCCATAGCCGCTCGTATGGGTGGAATTGGTAGGTGGGCGCGTCCGCCAGGTAACTTCTCGGCAACGGAATCGGGTCGCGCCGCTTGGCGTCCGCATCGACCACCAGCACCACGGACGGCGCATACTCGCTGTCGACAAACGCAAATGATGTCCCATCGGGCGAAATGGCCGCCAGGACTTGGGCATGCAGGTCGCCATCGCTTTCTGGCGGACTGGGCAGCACAGTGGTTTTCGGGGGCAAGCCACGCAACAGGAAACCGGGGCGCTGGTCGCCGGGAAAATAGCGCACGCCGGGGGACAATGGAAAACCATGCGTGTACGTCTCGGTGCCCCGGTAGCCGTCTTTCGACGCCGCGATCTTCTCGACCACGGCCTTGCCCGCTTGCTCGTGGACCAGCGCCAGCACGCTGTCATCGTCAGGCAATCTGACGAAATAGACGGGCTGGGCGAAATCGGTCCAGCGTTCGATGCCATCGGTGTCCTTGACGACGACTTTATCGCTATGGATCAGCCGCATGGAATTGTTGTGCGTGGACATCAGGGAGCCGCCACCCTGGCGGTACTCGACCGACAAGGCGGCAAACCGCCCGTACGTGTCGGCCTTGGTCACCTTTTCGTCGCGCCGCAGCACAGCGGCATATTCGCCCGTGGCCGGCTCCGTGTAAGGCCAGCAGCCAGTCAGCAGTACGAAAACGGTGGCGCAGCACCAGCGATACCGTGCAGGAATTCTCATGCGTGATCAACCTTTCAGCTTGAGACTGCACTCCAGTGCTGCAAATTCGGCAATCTTGCAGGCATTCTACGGCAGATTCAGGGCTGATTCGCTTGCGGCTGCGCCAGGATGGCGTCGAGCAAGCCGGGAAAACGGCTTTCGATATCGGCGCGGCGCAGGGTGTTCATGTGCGTCGTGCCCGCGTTTTCCGTGTAGACGAGGCCCGCTTCGCGCAAGACCTTGAAATGGTGGGAGACGGTCGATTTCGGCCGCCCGCCGTCCAGATCGCCGCAAGCGGCCGCGTCGACTCTGGCCAGGTGGCGCACGATGTCGAGGCGAATGGAATCGCTCAAGGCGTACAGCACTCTTTCGAGGACGAATTCGCTGGCGGGAGGATGTTTGTGTGGACGCATGTGCAGAATCATACAGCATGCGCTATACTAATTCCATTCTTCGAATATTTACGAACTACCGAATCAGCATTCACCCACATTTCCACCAACAAACACAAAGGCCACCATGTCCGCCCTCTTCCAGCCCTACACCCTCAAAGACATCACCCTGCGCAACCGCATCGCCGTGCCGCCCATGTGCCAGTACATGGCCGTCGATGGCCAGGCCAACGACTGGCATCTGTCGCACTACGCGGGCATGGCCCGTGGCGGCGCCGGCCTGGTGATCGTCGAAGCGACGGCCGTGGCGCCCGAAGGCCGCATCACCCCCGGCTGCACCGGCATCTGGAACGATGACCTGGCGCAAGCCTTCGTGCCTGTCGTGAAAGCCATCAAGGCGGCCGGCTCCGTGCCCGGCATCCAGATCGCCCACGCGGGCCGCAAGGCCAGCGCCAACCGACCATGGGAAGGCGACGATCACATTCCTGAAGGCGACGCGCGCGGCTGGCAAACCATTGCCCCGTCCGCCATCGCCTTTGGCGGCGGCCTGCCGAAAGTGCCGCGCGCCATGGACCTCGACGATATCGCCCGCGTGAAACAGAACTTCGTCGACGCGGCCGTGCGCGCCCGCGAAGTGGGCTTTGAATGGCTGGAGCTGCACTTTGCCCACGGCTACCTGGCGCAAAGCTTCTTTTCCGCCCATTCGAACCAGCGCGACGATATCTATGGCGGCAGCCTGGAAAACCGCAGCCGCTTCCTGTTGGAAACCTTAAAAGCCGTGCGCGAAGTGTGGCCCGAACACCTGCCGTTGACGATACGCTTCGGCGTGCTGGAATTTGACGGCCGCGACGAGCAAACCCTGCTCGAATCGATCGGCCTCGTGCGCCAGTTCAAGGATGCGGGCATGGACATGCTCAGCGTCAGCATGGGTTTTACCATTCCCGACGTGTCGATTCCATGGGGCCCCGCCTTCATGGGCCCGATTGCCGAACGCGTGCGCCGCGAAGCGGGCGTGCCCGTCTCGTCCGCCTGGGGCTTCGGCACGCCGGCGATTGCCGAGCGCGTCGTCAAGGACGAGCAGCTCGACGTGGTGATGGTGGGCAAGGCGCACCTGGCCAATCCGCACTGGGCATACTTTGCCGCCAAGGAACTCGGCGTGGAACGCGCCTCGTGGACCCTGCCGGCGCCGTACGCGCACTGGCTCGAGCGCTATTGATCGTCCTTGACCGTTGCCGGATGCCCCTCCAGGGGCAGTTCCGGCAGGAACAACAGGAAGACCAGTCCCAATAGCAGCAGCACGGCGCCGGCGCCAAACACGCTGGCGATCGCATGACGGTACACGTCCACCGTCTGCGCCGCTTGCGCGCCCAGCGCCGAGACGGCTTCCACGCCATGCTTGTGCAGCTGGTGCGCGAGGATGGCGCCAGACGCCGTCACGCCCAGCAAGCCGCCCAGCGAGCGGAAAAACGCCAGCATGGCCGTGCCCACGCCGCGGCGCGCCAGGGGCAAGGCATTTTGCACGGCGATCGTCATGTTCGGCATCACCAGCCCCAGCCCCGTGCCGAGGAAAAAGATGGCCGGTTCGATGATCCAGTAGCCGCGCGACGTTTCCATGCCCCAGGCCAGCACGGCAAACGCCAGCAGCGCCACGGCCAATCCCGCCACCTGCACCATCTTGTACTTGCCCGAGCGCGACAGCACCCGGCCATTGAAGATCGACGACGCCACCAGTCCCACCATCATCGGCACCGTCATTACGCCGGATTGCGCCGGACTGGTGCCCATCACCAGCTGGAAAAACAGGGGAAAGAAGACGCTGGCGCCCATCAGCCCCATGAAGGTCACGGCCATCACCAGGCTGGCGATATTGAAGGTGCGGTTTTCGAACAGGTCGGGCGGCAGCACGGGTTCATCCACCTTGCCCACGTGCACCGCCAGCCAGATACCCAGCAGCACGGCAATGCCGCCGCACACCTTGATGGCCAGCGCATCCCACGGCCACTCGGTGCCGCCCAGCGCCAGCACCAGCAGGGCCGCCGTGATGGCGCCCGTCAGCAAGGCCGAGCCCAGATAATCGATCTTGTGCGCATGCGTGCGCGCCGGTTTGCGCATGGCGCGCGCGATGATGACAAAGGCGGCGACGCCAATGGGCAGGTTGACATAGAAAATCCAGTGCCACGACAAGGCATCCGTGATGACGCCGCCCAGCACGGGACCGAGCACGCTGGTGACGGCATACACGATGGGCACCATGCCTTGCCGCTTGCCCCGCTCGGCCGGCGGCACGATGTCGCCGATGATGATTTGCGCCAGCGGCATGAAGCCGCCCGCACCGAGGCCCTGGATGGCGCGGAAGATGATCAGTTCCGTCATGTTCTGCGCCAGCCCGCACAGCACGGAACCGAGCAAGAAGGTCAGCAGGGCCGTGAAGATCATGGGGCGGCGGCCGTACTGGTCGGCCAGCTTGCCGTACAGGGGCATGGTGGCCGTCGAGGCCAGCACATACGCCGTCACCACCCACGACAGATGCGCCATGCCGCCCAGGTCATCGACGATGCGCGGCAAGGCCGTGGCGACGATGCTCTGGTCCAGCGCGCCGAGGCCCAGCACGGCCATCAGGCCCAGGTAGATGGCGCGCACTTCGCGCTCGGTGACGGTTTTGGCCGCGCTTTTTTCTGCGCCGGCGGCTTGATCGTGGCGGCTCATGCTTGCCCGATCTCAAGCAGCGGCTGCATGGCCGCTTCCAGTGCATCGATCTGCTGCGGCGTCAGACGGGCAATGCGCTGCGCCAGCGCATCTCGGCGCCTCGCACGCAGGGTTTCAAGTATCGCCAGGCCTTGCGCGGACACCTGCAGCCCCGAGCGGCGCCGGTCTTGCGGATCGGGCGCGCCGCGCTCGACCAGCCCCGCCTCTTCGAGCGACTTGACCTGCGCGCTGACGGTCGGCCCGCGCACGTTCTGCAGGCGCGCCAGCGCGGCCACGCCGATGCCGGGCTGCTCGTGGATCAGGGCCAGCAGCATGTATTGCATCATCGACACGCTGCCTTCCAGCTCGCCCCCTTCGCGCTGCATCGAACGCAGCAGACGCTTGAACGCCGTGCGCAATTCATCGGACAGCGCCAGCGCGCGTTCGGGGATGGGAAGTTCTTCAGTAGTGGGCATGGGAATATATAAATAGGTAGGCTACCTATTCATATTAGGCCGTACCTAGGCACAGCGCAAGGCTTTTTTCCATCCCTGCCCTTCCCAAAACCGCCGTTGGCCGTCATAATAGCCGCCCTTGGGTCGTTAGCTCAGCTGGTAGAGCAGCGGACTTTTAATCCGTTGGTCGCAGGTTCGAATCCCGCACGGCCTACCAAGAATTTGCACTACGCTGACTTGCCGCCATGGCAAGCCACGTACCGCACAGTGTTACCGCAGTAAGTAGTCAAAGTTTTTGGGTCGTTAGCTCAGCTGGTAGAGCAGCGGACTTTTAATCCGTTGGTCGCAGGTTCGAATCCCGCACGGCCTACCAAATACTTCAGAGAAGCCAACCGTTCGCGGTTGGCTTTTTTGTTTTCCGGTCCATTCCTGGCCCACTGAGCATCCCCATACAGCAAGACTGATTTTTGCTGTTTGATCAGAAAATCCCAAGCTGGACATGGGCACAAACGACCGCCTTTTCGTCCGTTTTGACCTGCTCGACCGTCCGCACGGCACGGCTGCCGATCGCGTATGCTGCGCCATAGATTGATTTTTTGATTACGGTCAAGGCGATACAAAAAACACTCATGGACAAATTCAATCAGTACCGTGTTTTCACACAAGTGGCTGAAATGGGAAGTTTCATCAAAGCTGCCAATGCGCTGGGCATACCGAGGGCCTCCATCTCCGCCGCCATACAGCAGCTTGAATTGGGGATTGGCACGCGCCTATTGCATCGCACCACGAGACAAGTACAACTGACAGCGGATGGCATGCTCCTGCTCGAGCGCGTTCGTTCGCTTCTCGCGGATGCGGAAGATATCGATCAACTTTTTCATGTGCGGCACAGCAAGATTTCAGGGCGGCTCTGCGTGGATGCCCCCAGCCGAATCGGGCGCAGGCTGATCGCTCCGGCACTGCCCGGCTTTTTGCGCGCCTATCCCCGGCTGGAATTGATATTGAGTTCCTCTGACCGTGCGATCGACATGGTGCAGGAAGGCGTGGACTGTGCCGTGCGCGTCGGGACGTTGCAGGACAGCAGTATCGTCGCGCGTCCTCTGGGGCATATCGCACTGATCAATTGTGCCAGTCCAGGCTATATACGCGAGCACAGTGTGCCGACAACGCCAGATGATTTGAACAAAGGGCACTGGACGGTTGGATATGCCTCCGGCACTGCCGCGAAAGAGTCTCCCTGGGAGTATCTGGATGCGGGGCGCAAACGATCACTGTCAATTCCCAGCCGGGTGATCGTTAACAACGCCGAAAATTATATTGCCTGCTGTGTGGCGGGAGTGGGATTGATCCAGATTCCTCGTTTCGACGTGCAACACCTGCTCGACAGCGGCGAACTCATTGAAGTCATGCCGGAGTTCCGCGCGGCGTCCATGCCGGTGTCGCTCGTTTTCTCGCACCGCAAGCAACTGTCGCGCAGGCTGAATGTATTTTTCGACTGGTTCGAAGCGCTAATGCGGCCACATCTCGAACCATGAAAGGCAGCGACGCGGGCGTGGTTAACTGTGGCCTGGCCGGTCACGATTGGGGTGTTTTTCTGGACAATCCATCCAGCCCGGCGTAGCTGATCTTCCATTGGATGCTGCTTATACTCGAGCCTTCAAATACGTATCCAAGGAGATCGACATGACTGACCATTGCATCAAAGGCAAGACCGTCCTCATCGCCGGAGGAGGCAAGAACCTCGGGGGACTGATCGCCCGCGACCTGGCGCAGCAAGGCGCCAAGGCTGTGGCCGTCCACTACAACAGCGCAGCCAGCAAGGCCGATGCCGAGGCAACCGTGGCCGCAGTCCAGGCCGCAGGCGCACAAGCCGTCGCAATCCAGGCCAACCTGACGACGGCCGGAGCCGTCGAGAAGCTGTTCGCCGACGCCATTGCCGCGGTCGGCAATCTGGACATCGCGATTAACACCGTTGGAAAGGTGCTGAAGAAGCCGATCACGGAGATCAGCGAAGCCGAATACGACGAAATGACAGCGGTCAACTCCAAGACCGCTTTCTTCTTTCTCAAGGAGGCCGGCAAGAACCTCAACGACAATGGCAAGATTTGCACCGTGGTCACCTCGCTGCTGGGCGCATTCACGCCCTTCTACGCCGCGTACGCCGGCACCAAGGCGCCAGTGGAACACTACACCCGTGCGGCGTCCAAGGAGTTCGGTGCGCGCGGCATCTCGGTGACGGCGGTCGGACCAGGTCCGATGGACACGCCGTTTTTCTATCCCGCCGAAGGCGATGACGCGGTGGCGTACCACAAGACGGCCGCGGCACTCTCCGGGTTCAGCAAGACCGGCCTCACCGATATCCATGACGTGGTCCCGTTCATCCGTCACCTGGTCAGCGATGGTTGGTGGATCACCGGTCAGACCATCCTGATCAATGGCGGCTACACCACAAAATAAGCTTCTGGCGCGGATCCTTCCCCATACCTCCCCGGCGTCACACCCATCACTCGCTTGAACATGGCGATGAAGGCGCTGACGTTGTCGTAGCCCAGGTCCAGCGCAATCGTCGTGACTGGCTGGCCGGCGGCCAATAGTTCCAGGGCATGCAGGATGCGGGCGCGCTGACGCCAGGCGGAAGGCGTAAAGCCTGTCTCGGCCGTGAAGCGGCGCACCAGGGTCCGCGGTGATACGCCGGCCCAGACGGCCAGCGCTTCCACGCCCCGCTCGTCGGCCAGGTCATCGAGGATGGCGCGCGCCACGCGCAGCAGGCGGGGGTCCGTGGGCAGGGGCAGACCGAAGGGCTCGTGCGGTGCGGCGGCGATTTCGTCGAGGATCACGCCCGCGATCCGTTCCTGCCGCACGTCGAGCGCGCCATCGTCCCAGGTGCTGGCGCGGTCCACCGCTTCGCGCAGCAGGCCCGAGACGCGCATCACGCACGGCGCGGCGGGCAAGCTGGCGCAACTGGCCTCGTCCACATACACGCTCCAGCCAGCAAACGGTCCATGCGAACGCAGCGCATGGACGTGATGGGGCGGCATCCACACGCAGTGGCTGGCGGGCACCACCCACTGCCCCCTGTCGGCAGCGATGGAAAGCAAGCCCCGCATGGCGCCGAACAACTGGCCGCTGGCGTGGCGGTGCGCCGCCGTCACCCTCTCCTGCGGCTGGGTAATGCGCATGGCGCGCAGCGGCAGCGATGGCGACAAGATTGGCGGATTTGACGTATCGAATGACATAAACAACGCAGGCAAGACAATCCGGCCATCATACAGTGGAGTCTCTTACTATTTCAGGAGTTCACCATGCGTGCAGAAGACGTATTGTCCGATCAACAAAACCAGGGCCAGTTCAACGGCGTCACCGTACGCAAAGGCACGGTGGGCGCCATCCTCACCAATGCCAGGCTATGGCTGGACGAGAACAGCAGCATCGCCGAACGGAGCATCGCCGAACGCGACATTGTCGACGCCCTGCCCGCCCTGCACGCGCTGGGCCTGTTCGATATACTGCAAGTGCGCGATGCGGCGCTGCGCGAACTGGTGGCCGCCCCCGCCGCGTGAGCGGGCTGACTCGTCCAAGGCGCGCATTTCCTCTATCATGCTGCTTTGCCCGCCTTCGTACCCGCCATGCCGTTTACCATTGCCGCCCCCGTCCACAGCGAATTGATCATCAAGAAAAGCCGTTTCATCGGTTGCGTGCAGCCGATGACGGACCGCGCCAGCGCGCAGCAGGTGGTCAATGATTTGAAGGCGCAGCATCCGGGCGCCTGCCATGTGTGCTGGGCGCTGCTGGCGGGCGGGCAGTCGGCAGCCGTCGATGATGGCGAACCGAGCGGCACGGCCGGGCGGCCCATGCTCGACGTGCTGCGCCACCAGGACCTGGAAGGCGTGCTGGCGACCGTCGTGCGTTACTTTGGCGGGATCAAGCTGGGCGCGGGCGGCCTGGTGCGCGCCTACACGGACAGCGTGGCGCAGGCACTGCTGCAGGCGGAAAAGACGGCCATCGTGCGCCAGCGTACCCTGCGCTGCACGGTGCCGTATGCGATGGAAGGCATGCTGCGCCGCGAACTCGATGGCGCCGGCTCCACCTTGCTGAACGTGGAACACGGCGAGCACGTGCTGTTCGACTTCAGCCTGCCTGAAACGGCGGCCACCGCCCTGCTGGCCCATCTGCATGAGGCGGGCAATGGACGGATTGCCTGGCTGAAAGTGGAAGCCGAAGAGGAAGAATAAAACTTACAAGTTAGGCGGGCGCTTAATCTGCAGCAAGATGAAATGCGTCCACGCCAGCGCCGGCAGCACCAGCAACAACAGCATCAGTCCGGCCGGCATGTCCGGCACGAAGCGCACGAAGCAGCCGAGAAAACCGGCGATGGCCAGCCAGAAACGCCAGTTGAACGCGTATGCCTTGCGCGCCACGGTCGCCAGCGCGATGCGCCAGAATTCCAGCAAGGCCCACAGACCGCCCGTCAGCAGCAGCGCGGCCAGGGCGTTGGCGCCGGGAGCGTCAGCCCAGGTGCGCACCAGGTTGTACAGCAGCACGGGATAGCCGGCCGTAATGGCCAGGGTGGCCGGACCGGCGGCGATGACAGCTTCAAACAGCTGCCCTTTGGAACGATGATCCACTGATACTCCTCAAGCCACGACGCCGGAATGGGCGGCGATCACTTGCAGCGCGCCGGCCCCATCCTGCGCCCAGACGCGCGTAAAACGGAAGTCACCATGCGTTTCCACATCGTGATAGGTGCCCGTTAGCTGCATGCGCACGGAGACGACGGCCACGTTGCCATTGATGCGCACATGGCGCTCGGACGCGCGCAAGTCCGTGATGGCCAGCAGGCGCTGCTCGTGCGCGGCCAGGTCCGCATGCTTGCTCAGCAAATGGCCCAGGTGATTCGTAAACAGCAAGTCATCGGCCAGCAAGGCATTCAGCGCGGCCACGTCGGAAGCCATCATGGCCAGGCGCAAGCGCTCTTCCGCATCGAGCACTTGTACTTCAGTTAATGCATTCATCTTCTTCCTATCAAATAGTCTGGCGCATCTTAGCAAACGGGAAAAGCATGCTGGCACGAAATAGCTAAATTCACAATCAGCCACAAGGCTTATACCTGTGAAGCATATTTATATAGCGTAATATTCGCAGCGGTATTGCGCAAAACGCCACCATAGTACTGTACAGTGCTTGCCCTTCCGCCCCGGGCTGGGGCAGCTGTCAGTTGTAGTACTGTTTTATGTGCTCCGTGCAGTCTCGAATAAAACCAAGATAAGGCCCCTTCATGGCAATTAACATCATCCTGAACCTGCTCGTTGCGTTGCTCGTCTTCGCTTTCATGTTCCACCAGCAACGCAAACACGCGACGTTTACCGTGCGCGTCTTCACGGGCCTGGGCCTGGGCGTGCTGCTCGGCGCGGCCGTGCAGTGGCTGTACGGCGCCGGCTCGCCCATCATCGCGGGCACCAATGAATACATCGACATCGTCGGCAGCGGCTACGTAAAGTTGCTGCAGATGATCATCATGCCGCTGATCATGGTCTCCATCATTTCCGCCATCCTGAAACTCAAGGATGCGAGCTCGCTGGGCAAGATCAGCGCGCTGACCATCGGCACCCTGCTCATCACCACGACCGTTGCCGCCGCGCTGGGCATTTTGATGGCCAAGCTGTTCGGCCTGACGGCTGTCGGCCTGACGTCGAGCGCCGCCGAAGTGGCGCGCGGCGTGCAGCTGCAAGGCTCGCTGGAAACGGCGAAAGCCCTGTCCTTGCCAAAACTGCTGGTCAGCTTCGTGCCGACCAACCCCTTCCTCGACATGACGGGCGCCCGCAAGACGTCGACCATCGCCGTGGTCGTGTTCTCGATCTTCATCGGCATTTCGGCCACGGGCATCGCGGCGAAAAAGCCGGAGATTTTCGCCTCGTTCGAGCACTTCATGAAAGTGGCGCACGCCATCGTCATGCGCATGGTCACCCTGGTGCTGCGCCTGACGCCGTACGGCGTGTTCGCGCTGATGTTTGAAGTGGTGGCCTCGTCGAGCTACACGGACATCTTGAAATTGATCAACTTCGTCGTCGCCTCGTACAGCGCGCTGATATTGATGTTCCTCGTGCACCTGGCCATCATCGCCGGCGTGGGGCTGAACCCGCTGCGCTTCGTGAAAAAAGTCTTCCCCGTGCTGGCCTTCGCATTCACGTCACGCACCAGCGCAGGCTCGATTCCAATGAGCGTGCAGACGCAAACCCAGCGCCTGGGCACGCCGGAAGGCATCGCCAACTTCGCCGCCTCGTTCGGCTCGACCATCGGCCAGAACGGCTGCGCCGGTATCTATCCGGCCATGCTGGCCGTCATGATCGCCCCGACCGTCGGCGTCGACCCTTTCACGGTCAGCTTCCTGCTGCCGCTGCTGGCCATCATCACCATCGGTTCCGTCGGCGTGGCCGGCGTGGGCGGCGGTGCCACGTTTGCCGCCCTGATCGTGCTGTCGGCGATGGACTTGCCCGTCGCGCTGGCCGGTTTGCTGATCTCCGTCGAACCGCTGATCGACATGGGCCGCACGGCCCTGAACGTGAGCGGCTCGATCACGGCCGGCACCGTCACCAGCCGGGTCATGGGACAGACCGACCTGGCCGTCTACAACAGCGAAGACGCGCCGGACTTGGACGAAGCGGAACACGCCGCCTAAACAGCTATCCAGCGGCGCGCCGCGCCTTGCCGCTTTCGTCTATATTTATTAGCAATAAATACGGAGGAAGGCGCAAGGCGATGGAACAGAAATGGCCGCAGCAAATCTGGATCGTGCGTCACGGCCAAAGTGCCGGCAACGTGGCGCGCGATGCCGCCGAAGCGGAAAAGCAGTTGTTGATCGCCATCGCCGAGCGCGATGTCGACGTCCCCCTCTCCGAGCTTGGTACCCGCCAGGCGCAAGCCCTGGGCGACTGGTTCGCCACCCTCCCCCCTGAACAACGACCGACCGTCGTGCTGTATTCGCCGTACGTGCGTGCCCAGCAGACGGCGCAAGCCGTGCTGGCGCGCATCGATGCGGACAGCCTGGGCGCCGTGGTGGCCGACGAGCGCCTGCGCGAAAAGGAATTCGGCATCCTCGACCGCCTGACCGTGCACGGCATCGCCAGCAAATACCCGGAACTTCACGAACAGCGCCAGCACGTCGGCAAGTTTTACTTCCGTCCGCCGGGCGGCGAAAGCTGGTGCGACGTGATCCTGCGCCTGCGCAGCGTGCTCGACACCATCACCCGCGAATACAGGGGAGAACGGGTGCTGATCGTCGGCCACCAGGTCATCGTCAATTGCTTCCGCTACCTGCTGGAACGCTGCGACGAGCAAGCCATCCTGGCCATCGACAAGGCGGCCGACGTGCCCAACTGCGGCGTCACTTCCTATGCTTTCAATCCCGCCCTGGGCAAGCACGGCAAGCTGCAGCTGGACCTGTGCAACTTCGTCGCGCCACTGGAAGAATCGGGCACACCCGTCACGGCCCAGCCCGACATGCCGGCCGCGCCCAAATCCTAGTTTTTTCGGAGGCCATGCATGGACACCGCCGACATCACCCCTACCCTGCTGCGCTCCTGGCCCCTGCCCATGCCGCAGCCCGATGGCGACAAGGAAGTGCGCGGCCATTTGCTGATCGTCGCCGGCTCGGCCGAGATGCCGGGCGCCATCCTGCTAGCCGCCACGGCAGCGCTGCGCGCAGGTGCAGGCAAGCTGACCCTGGCGACGGGCGCGTCGGTGGCGGCGCAAGTGGCCATCGCCATGCCCGAGGCGCGGGTCATCGGCCTGGACGAAACGGCGCTGGGCGGTTTCCGGCAGGAAGCGCAACACCAGCTGGCGCAGCTGGCCGGCAAGGTGGACGCCGTGCTCGTCGGGCCAGGCATGTGCGACACGGCCGCCAGCTGCGAGCTGATGCGCCATTTGCTGCCCCTGTTTGCGAATAGCCGTCTGATCCTGGACGCCTGCGCCATGCAGGTCGTGCGCAAGCCCGCGCACTTCCGCTTCGACCAGCCCGTGCTGCTGACGCCGCATGCGGGCGAGCTGGCCCAGTTGATGGGCCTGTCGAAAGACGCCGTGCTGGCCGACCCGCATGCCTGCGCCATGGACGCGGCGCGGCGCTGGAACGCCATCGTCGCCCTGAAAGGCGCGCTGACCGTCATCGCCATGCCCGATGGCACCAGCTGGACGCATGCGGGCGGCAATATCGGCCTGGCCATTTCCGGTTCCGGCGACACCCTGGCCGGCATCATCACGGGCCTGGCCGCGCGCGGCGCGCCGTTGCAGCAGGCCTGCGCCTGGGGCATCGCCCTGCATGCGCTGGCGGGCGAACAGCTGGCGCTGCGCTTCGGCATCCTCGGCTACCTGGCGCGCGAAATCCCGGCCGAGATACCCGCCCTGCTGCGCAATCTGGCGGCATAAAAACAACAGCATAAGCATATCCAGAAAGAATCGTTAGCGCCGGCGGGCGCCTCCCTTAAGCTCATTGCAACTGTTTCCATACGAACACTAATCGAGCCCAAAGGACACCGCCTTGTATCCGCGCCATTCAACCGCCACGCCTTCTCTTCCCGCTACCCCGCTGCGCGTCATCGTGCTGGCCTGCGCCATGCTGGGCACCGCTCCCGCCTGGGCACAGGACGCGCAGATCACCACCGGCAACGCCACTGAAACGGCCAGCGCCAGCATCGACCAGGTCACCGTCGTCGGTTCGCGCGTGCGCAACCGCACGGTGTTCGACAGCAGCGTGCCCATCGACCGCTTCGGCGCGCGCGAAGTGAGCAATGCGCTGTCGACGGGCGACGTGGGCGCGGCCCTGCAAAACCTGTCGCCGTCGATCAACTTCCCCCGCATCGAGTCGAGCGGCGCGTCGGACTCCGTGCGCGGCATCCAGCTGCGGGGACTGGCACCCGACCAGGTGCTGGTGCTGATCAACGGCAAGCGCCGCCACACGAGCGCCGTGCTCGACACGGAAAGCAGCTTCGCCGGCACCGTGCCGGTCGACATCAATGCGATTCCGCCCAACGCCATCGACCACATCGAAATCCTGCGCGACGGCGCCGGCGCCCAGTACGGCAGCGACGCCGTAGCGGGTGTCATCAACATCGTGTTGAAAAAGGCCCGCACGGGCGGCGCCGCGTCCATCAGCTACGGCGCCAACCACACGCATTTCGAGCCGACCGATCAAACCCTGACGGATGGCCAGACCGTCATCGTCAACGCCGACTATGGCGTGCCGCTGGGCGAGGCGGGTTTCTTCCGCTTCGGCGCGGAAACGCGACGCCGCTCGCCCACGGAACGGGCCGGCCCCAGCGACGCGGGCTGGACGTCCTATAACTTCACGCCAGCCGACCAGGCGCTCGACGGCAAGGTCGTGTTCAAGTCGGGCGACTCGCGCCAACGCAACAACTATTTGTTCTACAACACCCAGCTCACCCTGGCCAACGGCCTCGACCTGTACTCGTTCGCTACCCTCAACGAACGCAAATCGGACGGCAGCGCCTACTTCCGCTATCCGGGCGACCCGTCGAACGTACCGGCTCTGTATCCGAACGGCTACCGCCCCGTCACCAACGGCGACAAGCGCGACCTCAGCATCGTGGCCGGCGTGCGCGGCAGCGCGGGCGAGTGGAACTGGGACGCCAGCGCGCGCCACGGCAGCGACCGCTTTGACTACGGCGTGAGCCATTCCGTCAACGCCTCGCTGGGCGCGGCCAGCCCCACGCGTTTCGACTTGGCCGGCTTCGACTTCCGCCAGAACGCCTTGAATATCGATGCCACGCGCAGCATCGACATCGGCTTGCCCGCCCCCTTGAGCGTGGCCGTGGGCGCGGAATGGATGCGCGAAACCTACACCAGCTCGGCCGGCGATCCTGCCTCGTATGCGGCCGGCAGTTTTACCGGCGCGCCACCGGGCGCGCAGGCGGGACCGGGCTTGCGTCCGTCGGACGCCTACGACGGCAGCCGGCAAATCCGCTCCGTGTATGCGGACGTCGAAAGCGACCTCACGCCGCGCCTGCTGGTGGGCGCCGCCGCCCGCTATTCCCACTACAGCGACTTCGGCAGCGCCAGCACGGGCAAGCTGTCCACGCGCTATAAAGTGACGGATAATTTCCTCGTGCGCGGCTCGCTGTCGAACAGCTTCCGCGCACCGGCCCTCGTACAGACGGGTTTCCGCTTCGCCACACTGAACTTCAACGCCGATGGCACGGCCCTGCAAACGGCGGCCCTGCTGCCGGCCAGCGACCCGCTGGCGCGCAGCTTCGGCGCACAACAGCTGAAACCTGAAAAATCCACCAACGTCTCGCTGGGCCTGGCCTGGAAACCGGCCGCCGCCACCAGCGTGACGGTGGACGCCTACGTGATCCGCATCCGCGACCGCATCACGCGCTCGAGCGACTTGCAAAGCGACGCCGTCACGGCCTACCTGGCCACAAATGGCCGCAGCGACATCCAGTCCGTGGCCTACCTGGCCAATTTGCTCGACACCGCTACCCGCGGCCTGGACGTGGTGCTGAACCACGACCTGGCGTTCACGTCAGGCAAACTGAACCTCAACGCGGCGCTGAACCTGAACAAGACCAGCCTCGACAAGGTGCATCAAACTTCCACTGCGCTGGCCAATATCGATCCGAGTCTGACCCTGCTGACGGAGACGAGTTTGTTCCGCATCAAACATGCGTCCCCCAACAGCAAATTGATACTCGGCGCCGACTGGCAGGCGGCCGGCTGGGGCGTCCAGGCACGCGCCACGCGCTTTGGCGAGCTGAAAGATTTTTCGTACGACAGCGATGCGCCGCTGATCGACGGCATCCCCGCACAGCGTTTCGGCGCCGTCTGGTCGCTGGACCTGGAAGGCCAGCTGAAACTGAGCAAGCAACTGACCTTGAGCGTGGGCGGCAACAACATCCTCGACCGCTATCCGCAGCGCGTGCGGGAAACGAATAACGCCACGTATGGCGGCGCCCTGCCCTACAATTTCATCAACCCCATCGGCGTCAATGGCGCGTACTTTTACGCCAAGCTGAACTACACCTTCTAAGGCCACGGAAAGACCCCATGATCATCAAGAAAATCTCCCACCTCGTCGCCGGCGCCTGCCTGAGCGCCCTCATGCTGTCCGCCGCCCAGGCTGCCGCACCGCTGGTGCTGATGACGGACTTCGGCACGGCCGATGGCGCCGTGTCCGCCATGCATGGCGTGGCCTATGGCGTCGATCCCCAGCTGACCATTTCGGACCTGACGCACCAGATTCCCGACTACGACATCTGGCTGGGCGCCTACCGTTTGTACCAGACGGCCAATTACTGGCCGCAAGGCACGGTCTTTGTGTCCGTCATCGACCCGGGCGTGGGGACCAACCGCAAGTCGGTGGTGCTGAAAACCAAGGGCGGACGCTATTTCGTGGGACCGGACAATGGCCTGTTTACCCTGATCGCCGAGCGCGACGGCGTAGCCGAACTGCGCGAAATCGATGAAAAGGTCAACCGCCTGGCCGGCTCCGCCGAGTCGTACACTTTCCATGGCCGCGACGTGTACGCGTATGTCGGCGCGCGCCTGGCGTCGGGCGCCATCAGCTATGAACAGGTGGGCCCGCAATTACCAAGCGAATCCGTGGTGAAAATCGCGTATCAGAAACCTGTACGCGACGGCAATACCATCCGCGGCATCGTGCCCGTGCTGGACGTGAAATACGGCAATGTGTGGACGAACATCCCGAAATCGCTGCTCGATGAATTGCAGGTGAAACTGCACGATCCGCTGCAAGTGCGCATCCTGCACAAGGGCAAGCAAGTGGCCAAGGTCACGGCCCCGTTCGAGCACACGTTTGGCGGCGTGGCCAAGGGCAAACCCCTCGTCTACCTGAACAGCCTGCTCGACGTGGCCGTCGCCATCAGCCAGGGCGACTTTGCCGCCAAACACCACGTCGAATCGGGCGTGGATTGGGAAGTGGAAGTGAGCAAGGCTTCATCGTCGAAATAAGCATGGCTCGCGGCCAGGGCACACAGTCCTGGCCGTTTCAAAGTTGTCTACTACAGGTTTGCGCTACGTCAAACCAAGCGCTTTCCGCCCCCCGTCAGCACCGATCATTTGTAACTGCGGCGAACCTGCGCCCGCCCACCCACTCTAAATTTTGCAAGTGATGCCAGCCTTGCCCCAGATACACAATCTGGCAAAGCACGCGTTTCCTCGACAGCCTTCCACCTAAAAGGAACAATCATGACGGCTCCACTCCTGACCACCAGCAAGCTCGTCCTCGGTAGCGCCATCCTCTGTGCGCTGCTGGGCGGATGTAACAAGCGCACCGATACCGACACTGGCACCGGTGCCACCACCTCGCCGAACACCACGAACCCGGCAACCACGCCCGGCACCAGCGGGACCAGCGGGACCAGCGGCACATCGGGCGCCACGACGCCGGACACCACCACGCCAGGCATGACGCCGGGCACCACCAACCCCGATGGCACGACGACGCCGACCACGCCACCGAACGGCACCACGCCGGGAACGGGAACCGGTACAGGGACTGGTACGGGGACAGGAACGGGGACCGGAGGGACGGGGACGGGCACTGGAGGTACCGGAGGTACCGGCACGGGCACGACGCCGCCGCGCAGCAGTTAAGCCCAGGCCAAAAAAAGAGCCTTCCGAGGAAGGCTCTTGCAATACCACGGCGCAGCATAAGCTGGCCTTGGTCCGGTATTACTTTTGCAGGCTGACCGACGCCGCTTTCGGCGTGCGGCGTCCCATCAGGAACAGCACGGCCTTCTTCAGCATGCGGTAGACGAAGCGCACCATCAGCAGGGTCAGCACGCACTCGAGCAAGGTCAATATCATGGCAAAAGCCACGGGCATGCGTGCGGCGCGGCGGTGGAACTTGGCCACGGCGCCATCGCGCGCGATCTCGATGCTGTCATAGAAGGTCGGCACGACCAGCAGGGTGAGAATCGTCGAGGTGATGGTGCCGCCGATGATGGCGATCGCCAATGGACGGTAGAACTCGCCACCCTCGCCCAGGCCCAGCGCCACGGGGAACATGCCGGCGATCAGCGCGAACGTCGTCATCAGGATCGGACGCAGACGCATGCGACCCGCATACATCAGCGCGTCTTCGCGGCCATGGCCCTCTTCCTCGCGCTTGCGCGCCGCGTCCAGCAGCAGGATGGCGTTCTTGGCGACCAGGCCCATCAGCATGATGATGCCGATAAAGCTCATCAGGTTGAGCGTATTGTTCGTGATCACCAGCGCCACCACCACGCCGATCAAACTGAGCGGCAAGGACATCATCACGGCCACCGGCGCCGTGAATGAACCAAACTGCATCACCAGGATCAAATACATCAGGCCGATACCCATCACCAGCGCGATCAGCATTTCCGTGAACAGCTCTTGCTGATCCTGACCGGCGCCGCCCAGCGCCAGGCCGTAGCCGGGCGGGAAGTCGATGGAGTTGGCCAGTTTCATGGCGTCGCTCGTCACTTCGCCATTCGAGCGGCCTTGCGCATTGGCCGACACGGTGATCGTACGCTTGCCATTCTTGTGCTCGATACCGGACGGGCCCTTGCCCATGGTAATGGTGGCGATCTGGTCGAGCGGCACCATTTGCGACGTGCCCGTCACGCTGATCGGCAGACGCTCGATGTTTTCCGACGCCACGCGGTCGTCGGGATGCAGGCGCACGGCCACGTCCCGCGTCTCGCCCGTCGGATCGACCCAGTCGCCCACTTCCACGCCGGCAAAGGCCACGCGCAACGATTGCGCCGCGTCGTTGACGGAAATGCCCATCGAGTTGGCCAGGCCACGGTTGAGCTCAATCTGCAGCTCGTTCTTCGGGTCCTGCTCGGACAGGCCCACGTCGACGGCGCCAGGAATGGCGCGCAGCTTGTCCATGTAGGCGTTGGTAATTTCCATCAGTTTGCGCGAATCCGGGCCCGTGAATTCCACCTGGATCGGCTTTTGCGAACCGTTGCTCAAGTCATCCTGCACCACGTATTCGGCGCCCACCAGGCGCGACATCTTCTCGCGCAGCTCGACCGCGATTTCCTTGGCCGAACGCTTGCGGGTGTTGCGCTTGCCGATGTCGACATACACACGTCCTCCGCCCGCATTGATGGAGCTGTTGGTATCCTTGGTTTCAGGCAAGGTACGGGCCAGGACGGCCGCCGCTTCCAGTTTCAAACGCGAATACTCGATGCTGCTCGACGATGGCGTGCGCACATTGATCATCAGGTTGCCCGAATCGGATGCAGGCAGGAAACTCGTGCCGCCATGCGTAGCGTGCAGAACGATGGCGCCCACCAGGCTGCCGAAGGCAATGACGGCCATCCAGCGGCGGTGATGCAAGGCCCAGGCGATCACGCGGCCATAGCGGTCGGCCTGGTGGTCGAACCAGTGGTTGAATCTTTCCAGCACGCGGCCGATGCCTTTTTTCGGCGCCGAGTGTTCCTCGACCGGGTCGCCCCAGTAGGCCGACAGCATGGGGTCGAGCGTAAACGAGATGCCCAGGCTGACGAGCACCGAGCACGTCACCGTCAAGGCAAACGGACGGAACCATTCGCCGGAGATTCCCGGCATGAAGGCCACGGGAATGAAGACGGCGATGATGGAGAAGGTCGTGGCAGCCACGGCCATGCCGATCTCGGCCGTGCCTTCCAGCGCGGCCGTGCGACGGTCCTTGCCCATCTGCATGTGGCGCACGATGTTTTCACGCACGACGATGGCGTCATCGATCAGCACGCCAATGGCCAGCGACAGGCCCAGCAGGGTCATGAAGTTCAGGGTAAAGCCGCACAGCCACACGGCAATAAAGGCGGCAATGACGGACGTGGGCAGGCTCAGCGCCGTGATCAGGGTCGAACGCCACGAGTTCAAAAAGGCGTAGACGACGAAGATCGTCAGCACGGCGCCCAGCACCAGCGATTCGATCACATTGTTCAGGCTATGCTGGGCGTTTTCGCCGCCGTCGCGCGTCACCTGCAACAAAGTGCCCTTCGGCAAGGTCTTGTTGATTTCCGCCACCATGTCGCGGATCTTGTTGGCCACGCTGACGGTGGAAGCGTCGCGCACGCGGGTGATGGAAATGCCCACGTTGGGCTTGCCGCTGCGCATGCTCAGGCTGTTGACTTCCGCAAAGCCATCCTCGATGGTGGCCACTTGCGCCAGGCGCACGATTTCCTCGCCGCGGCGCTTGATCACCACTTTCTCGAAGTCGCTCGGCGACTCGATGCGTCCCACGAGGCGGATGCTTTTCTCGTCCAGGGTGCCGCGCACCTTGCCCACGGGGGCGTTCGTGTTCTGGTTGCGCAAGGCGGTCACGACGTCGCTGACGGACACATTGTATTCACGCAATTTTTCCGCCCGCAGCAGCACGGACAGTTCGCGCTTGAGCGAACCGCCCACGTTGACCAGCGCCACGCCATCGACGGTGCGGAAGCGGTCCGACAGCACGTCTTCGGCCAGGCGCGAAATTTCCGCATGGCTTTGTGAATTCGACGACAGCGCCAGTTGCATGATGGGCTCGGCGGCCGGGTCGATGCGCTGCAAGATGGGCTCGCGCATTTCCGTCGGCAACTTGTAGCGCACGGCGGCAATCGCATTGCGGATATTGTCGGACGCTTCGATCAAATTGGTATTGAAGGAAAACTTCAGGAAGATGCTGGCCGAACCTTCATTCGAATCGCTGTTGACTTCGGTCACGCCGGAAATGCTTTGCAGCGACTTTTCCAGGCGGTTCACCACTTCGCGCTCGACCGTGTCAGGCGAGGCGCCAGGGTAAGGAATGCTGACGACGATGAAAGGCACTTCGACGTCCGGATTCTGGTTGACGCGCAGTTTCTTGAGCGCCAGCAAGCCGACGCACATCATCGCCAGGATCAGGACGATGGTGGCGGTGGGCCGCTTGATACTGAAATCGGAAAGGAACATGGCTTAGTTTCCTTTACCGGCAATGGCGGCGCTGCTGCTGGCCACGGCGGCGGCGGGCACGGCCTTGGCTGCCGTCAGCTCCACTTTCTGCCCATCCTTGAAGGTCGAACCGGGCGTGCGCAGCACGGTGTCGCCGCTGGCCAGGCCGCTTTGCACTTCCCACTGGCCCGTGCGCACGTCGCGCGCGCCGATGCGCAAATTGACTTTATGCAAAGCCTTGTCCTTGACTTTCCACGTGTACGTGACGTCGCCCGCCTTCACCAGGGCCGAATCGGGGATCATCAGCGCGCTGACGGTTTCCGTCTCGATGCGCCCTTCCGCGTACAGGCCCGCCACGCGCGGCTGTTCCCTGTCGTTGAAATCGACCAGCACAGCCACCTGGCGCGTAACGGCGTTGGCGGCAGGATCGACTCGGCGTACCTTGCCCGCGAAATCCTGGCCCGGGTAGCCATTGATGCGGAACAGCACGGGCTGGCCCACCTTGACGACGCCGATCTTGTCAGCCGACACCAGGCCTTCGAGGCGCATGCTGGTCGGATCGATGACCTTGATCAATTCCTTGCCGATTTGCGCCGTATCGCCATTCGATACCTTGCGCTCGCTCACGATGCCGTCGAACGGCGCGCGCACGAGGGTGCGCTGCAGCTGCTGGCGGGCCTGGGCGGCGCGGCTTTTCGCTGCGGACAGATCGCTTTGCGCATTGTTGCGGCGGATTTCCGCGTCTTCCAGCGCCTGCGTCGACGTCATGCCCGAAGCGCGCAGGGTTTTCATGCGCTGGAACATGCGTTCGGACTGTTCCAGCACCTGGCTCGAGGCGCGGCTGGCTTCCTCGGCCGAATTGAGGCTGTCGCGGATGGCCGTTTCGTCCAGGCGCACGAGCACGTCGCCCCGTTTGACGATTTCACCGTTTTCCTTCAGCACCTGGATCACCACGGCCGACACTTCGGCGCGCAAGTCCGCATTGCGCTCGGGCTGCACGGAACCGGTGATGACAGGGCCCGACGCCAGCGCATTGCTCTGGATGGTCAGCAGGTCTTCCGGGGAAACGAGCAGATTGACGGCGGCGCCCGCCTGTTCCTTGCCATCCTTGCCGCCCTTGCCGGGATCTTTGGACTCTTTGCCACAGGCGGCCAAGGCAGAAGCGATTGCCAGAACAAACAGGGTTTTGCGCAACATGGGTATTTCTCCGGATAGATAGCGCCACGACCGTCCCGGCGGCCCGGA
>NZ_LNCE01000078.1:0-50771 GCF_001445815.1 Janthinobacterium sp. Ant5-2-1
TATCCGGGTTCTTGGAGCGAATGGTGCGCCGATCCGGCGCGACCTGTGGCGACGGGGAATTAAAAAATGGCGGACCAACTGGTCCGCCACCTTTTACCCGTGGATAACTACGATGTTATTCCCAGCGCTTGATTCAAGCGTTCCAGTTCCGCCAGCCACGCCTGCTGGCTGGCCGGCTTCTGGTGGCGCGGCTTGCGGGCAAGGTCTTCCGTCAGCAATTGCTCCAGTTCGCACAAGCGTTCCAGCTGCACTTCGACGTCCTCCGGTACCGCAGATGCATGCTCCACTCTTGGCGCGGGCGTCAACGCCTGCCCATCTTCCGCACTGAGCCGTGCATACGCGCTGGCCGCGTCCGGCCACTCTTCCAGCTGGCCATCGGCCACCACCCAAAAACGGTTGCATGCCGTTTCGATCAGATCGCGGTCGTGCGACACCAATAAGCAGCCGCCGGCAAAGCCACGCAAGGCTTGCCCCAGGTCCGCCTTGCCCTGCATGTCCAGGTGGTTGCTGGGCTCGTCCAGCAGCAGCAAATGGTAGCTGGCCAGGGACAGGCCCAGGAACAGCAACCGCGCCCGCTCGCCGCCGCTCAGGGTCGCCACCGCCTGGCCATGGCGCGCATACGGAAAACCGGCCGCGATCAAGGCCTGCTTGCGCGCCACCTGGCTGCGGGCAGCCTCGTTTTGCACGGCAAACGGATACAAGGCGTCGGACAAATCGGCGTCATCGGCCAGTTGCTTGAGCGACTGGTCGTAGTAACCGATGTTGGCGGCGTGATGGTAGCGCAGGTCGCTGCGCTCCTCCTGCGCCTGGATCGCTTGCCAGCACAGCCTTAGCAAGGACGACTTGCCGCTGCCGTTGGCGCCCAGCAAGGCGATGCGGTCGCCCGGTTTCAGCCACAGCTGGCCGACGTGGAACAACAGCGGCGAGGCAGGCACGGCGCGCACGTCCACGGCGTCCAGCGCCAGCAACTGGTCGGCCGCCAGCGCCTTGCCCCGCAAGCTCAAGCGCCACGGCGCGCCATCGCTGACGAACGACTGTTCATCCTTCAGTTTGTCGATGCGACGCTGCATGGTCTTGGCCTTGCGCGCCAGGTCTTCATTGTCATAGGTGCGGCCCCACAGGGCCAGGCGGGCGCTGCTGGCCGACAGGCGGTCGATTTCCTTTTGCTCGGCCGCATGGCGGGCGGCAGCGGCCATATCCGCTTCGGCCAGCGCCGCCAGCGCGGGGCCGCACGGCAAGTCGAAGTCGTACAGGCGGCTGTCGCGCAAGATCCAGCTGCGCGTAGCCACGTTGTCGAGCAGGCGCTGGTCGTGCGAGACGAGGATGAAGGCGCCGCGCCAGGCCAGCAGGAATTGCTCCAGCCAAAGCAGCGACGGCAAGTCCAGGTGATTGCTCGGTTCGTCGAGCAGCAGCACGTTCGGTTCCTGCAGCAGGGCGCGCCCCAGCAGCAATCGCGTGTGCTGGCCGCCGGACAGCGAGTGTACGGGCACTTGCGCGGTTTCTTGATCAAAACCAAGTTCGGCCAGCAGGCTGTCGACCCGCCAATGCAGTTCCGGCTGGTCCAGCACGGGCGCCAGCAAGGCGTCGTACAGGCTCAGGCTGGCAAGTTCGGCCGGCAAATGCTGCTCCACGTGCTGCAAGCGGCAGGCACGGGCGTAGTGGATGGTGCCGGATGTCGCTTCGCGCGTGCCGCTGAGCAGACCCAGCAAGGTGGATTTGCCGCAGCCATTGTGGCCGATCAGGCCGATGCGGTCGCCCTGGCGCAAAGTAAAGGCGAGTTCGTTGAACAGGAAACCGTCGTGGGTATCCAGCTGTAAAGCTTGTGTCGAGATAAGGGTAGTCATGGCTCTTGTCTTTGTTCGGGATGCAAGCATCCGCGTTAACAGGAGCGCTAACGACAACCATGAGCCGAGAAAGACTCTATATGAGAGGGGTGACTTTGCTCTGACCCGGTTATCGCAGCGCGATAGAACGTGGGCAAGAGCTGGCAAATGCGCTTAAAGAGCGCGCATCCCATAGGGCGAGCATAAAAATTTCCATATTTTCCTCCTTTCTGTGCAAGTTAGTCAGAAAGGCAATACTACACCCACACAGTCAGTACATCAACCGCCGTGGCGCTTGTGCGTCAGGAACAGCACGATGCACACGCCCAGCGCGATCAACAGCACTTGCGGAATGGTTTCGCGCAAGGTGGCGCGGCGCTGCATCTGCGGCATCAGGTCGGACAGGGCAATATAGATGAAGCCGGACGAGGCGAACACGAGCACGTAAGGAATCAGATTGCTGGCGCGGTCCAAGGTGAAATAGCCGAGCAGGCCGCCCGCCACCGCCATCAGGCTGCACAGCAAATTGAAGATATAGGCGCGCAAGCGCGAGAAGCCGGCGTTGAGCAGAACAATAAAATCGCCGATTTCCTGCGGGATTTCATGCGCGATGATGGCCAGGCCCGTCACCAGGCCCAGCTTCGGGTCGGCCAGGAAGGCGGCTGCGATCAAAATGCCATCCGTAAAATTGTGCATGCCGTCGCCGACGAGAATCATCCAGCCGGCCTTGCCCGCCTCGTGCTTGTCGTGGCCGTGCGCATGGTGGTGTCCATCGCCTTCGTGGTGGTGCGAATGGCGCAGGACGGCGAATTTTTCCAGCATGAAAAAGGCCAGCAAGCCCGCCAGCAGGGTGGCGAACAGGGTGCGCGGGTCCGCCTGCGATTCGAACGCTTCGGGCAAGGCGTGCAGCAAGGACGTCGACAACATGATGCCGACGGACAAGCTGACCATGCGCTCCACCACTTTGGACAAGAATGCAAACGAAAAGATCGCCGCCGCGGTAATGCTCAACACGCCCGCGATCGTGGTCGCGAGCAAAATGGATATAAGGACGGGATCGATGATTTTCTTACCTCAAAATGGCGCCGGGTCACTGGCGCCCGCGATGCTGGCGTCTGGCCTGATGAATGCGTTGTTATCTATTGTTTAATTTTTTGCGCGTCTGGCGGCAGCGTCGCGCGATGAAGATGCAATTGTACTGCATTGGCGCGCAGCGGGCATTTTACAGCCCGGTGCGCCTTTCGCGTTAACTTCTGGGAAATTTAACTGTTCTCATGCTTTCGACGTCGGATAAAACCGTCGCGAGCGGCAGCGAATTGTGGCCGCGAAGCGGAACTGTACTGAGTACAGTGAGCATCGCAGGCCGCAAGTCGCAACGCGCAGCAGGTTTAATCAGACGTCGTCACGCCACGCCGTGTGTCTTGAACCAGGCCAGGCAGCGCGCATAGCCGTCCTTCGCATCGGCGGCAACATAGCTGGGGCGGTAATCGGCATTGAAGGCGTGGCCCGCATCAGGGTACACGACGAATTCCGACTTGTTGCCGCCCTTGGCCAGCGCCTCCTTCATCTTCGCGATCGACTCCTGGCTGATGCCCGTATCCTTGCCGCCATACAAGCCCAGCACGGGGACCTTCAAGGTGGCAGCGATATCGATGGGGTTGCTCGGCTGCAAGGGATTGGGCTCGCCCACCAGGCGGCCATACCAGGCCACGCCCGCCTTGACGGCTGGATTGTGCGCCGCGTACAGCCACGTGATGCGCCCGCCCCAGCAAAAGCCCGTGATGCCCAGGCGGCTCGTGTCGCCGCCGTTCTGTTTCGCCCACGCAACAACAGCGTCGAGGTCCGTCATCACTTGCGCGTCCGGCGTCTTGGCGATGATGCCTTTCATTAATTCGGGGATGCTGCCCACCTTGGTCGGGTCGCCTTGGCGCACGAACAAATCGGGCGCCAGCGCCAGATAACCCTGCTTGGCGAAGCGGCGCGCCATGTCGGCGATATGCTCATGCACGCCAAAGATTTCCGAGATGACCAGTACCACTGGCAAACCCGTCTTGCCCTCCGGCTGCGCCGCATACACGGGCACGGCCTGGCCATCGACCATCACCGACATGCTGCCCGTGACGAGCCCGGCGGAATCCGTCTTGATGACATTTTGCGCCGCCACGGGCAGCACGGCCACGGCAAAGCCCGTTCCCAGCGCCACCTTCAGGAAACCACGCCGGCCGTCCGGCCCGGACAAGCTGCTCTGGCCCAGCAAACTTTCACAATCGGTGATCATGTCGCTCATGCGTTTCTCCTGAAGGGTGTGTTGACAAAAAATGTCGGCTTACGCGCTGCGCGCTAAGCCGACCTACGGTCATTGCTGCTATGTCACATAGTTAATGCGCTTCGTCCCAATTTTTGCCGACGCCCACCTCGGCGATCAAAGGCACTTTCAGGTCGGCCACGCTGGCCATCAGTTCCGGCAGCTTGCGCTTGACCAATTCCAGCTCGGCGTCCGGTACTTCCAGCACCAGTTCATCGTGCACCTGCATGATCATCTTCGTCTGCAAGTTGTCCGTTTCCAGCCAGCCTTGCACGGCGATCATGGCCAGCTTGATCAGGTCGGCGGCCGTGCCCTGCATCGGCGCGTTGATCGCCGCCCGTTC
Organism: Janthinobacterium sp. Ant5-2-1; assembly: GCF_001445815.1. NCBI lineage: Bacteria > Pseudomonadati > Pseudomonadota > Betaproteobacteria > Burkholderiales > Oxalobacteraceae > Janthinobacterium > Janthinobacterium sp. Ant5-2-1. The sequence goes on from NZ_LNCE01000078.1 coordinate 4,472, forward strand.
CGCGCCCTGGCGGCGCGGGCCGTTAGGCGAATTGATTTCCGGCAGCCACAGACGGCGGCCAAACACGGTTTCCACGTAGCCGCGCGCCTTCGCTTGCTGGCGCGTGTCTTCCATGTACTGTTTCACACCAGAAAAACGCGCGAAGTAACGGTCGATATAGCTTTGCGCGGCCGTGCGGTCCACGCCCAAGTTACCGGCCAGGCCGAACGCGCTCATGCCGTAAATCAAACCGAAGTTGATGACCTTGGCGTAGCGGCGCTGCTCGCTTTGCACTTCCGCGGCCGGCACGCCAAAGATTTCGGCCGCCGTGGCGCGGTGAATGTCGATGCCGTCGGCAAACGCGCGCAACATGGCTTCATCGCCCGAGATATGCGCCATGATGCGCAATTCAATTTGCGAATAGTCGGCCGAGACGATGTGGCTGCCGGGCGGTGCAATAAACGCTTCGCGGATGCGGCGTCCTTCCGCGCTGCGGATGGGAATATTCTGCAAGTTCGGGTCGTTCGACGCCAAACGACCCGTCACGGCCACGGCTTGCGCATAGTTCGTATGCACGCGTCCCGTCGTAACGTTGATCATCTTCGGCAATTTATCGGTATAGGTCGACTTCAGCTTGGCCATCCCGCGGTATTCCAGCAGCACTTTGGGCAACGGATAATCCTCGGCCAGCTTTTGCAGCACCTCTTCATCCGTCGATGGCGCGCCCGTCGGGGTTTTCTTGACCACCGGCAGCTTCAGCTTCTCGAAGAAAATCTCGCCGATCTGCTTGGGCGAACCCAGGTTGAACGGCTGCTCGGCCAGTTCATACGCCTTCTTTTCCAATTCCAAAATCTTGACGGCCAGCTCGGCCGACTGGATGTTGAGCAATTCGTCATCGATCAGCACGCCGTTGCGTTCGATCTTTTGCAAGACCACGGCCGTCGGCATCTCGATCTTTTCATAGATGAAGGTGAGCTTGTCATCATTCGCCACGTTGCCCCACATGGCATTGTGCAGGCGTAAAGTGACGTCGGCATCCTCGGCCGCATATTTTGCCGCCTGCTCCACTTCCACCTGGTTGAAGGTAATCTGCTTGGCGCCCTTGCCGCACACGTCCTCGAACGGGATCGTCGTGTAGTTCAGGTGGCGCAGGGCCAGGCTGTCCATGTCGTGTTTCTTGTGCGATTCGAACACATACGATTCCAGCAGGGTATCGTGGGCGATGCCGCGCAGGGTCACGCCGTGGTTGGCGAAGATGTGGCTGTCATACTTGAGGTTCTGGCCCAGCTTGGGCTTGTTGGCATCTTCCAGCCACGGGCGCAGTTTCGCCAGCACGTGTTCGCGCGTCAACTGTTCCGGCGCGCCCGCGTAGTCGTGGGCCAGCGGGATGTAGCAGGCGGCGTGTTCGGCTACCGAGAGGGAAATGCCGACCATTTGCGCCGTCATCGGTTCCAGCGACGTGGTTTCCGTGTCGACGGCGGTCAAGGGCGCCGCATCGATCAGCGCGATCCATTTGTCCAGCTGTTCATCCGTCAGCACGGTTTCATACACGGCTTCCACCGCTGGTGCCGCATCGGCAAACATGTCGCCCGTCGTGTTGCTGGCAGCACCACCGGCAACAGGTGCGCCCACAGGCGACATCGGCGGCGGCGCGGCGCCCAGTTCGCGCAGCAGGGCCTTGAAGCCGTAGCGGTTGAAGAAAGCCAGCAGCGCTTCCTTGTCTTCGTGTTTCGCCACCAGCGAGTCGGCGATCGTCGTCATGTGCCCGGACAAATCGCAATCGGTCTTGACGGTGATCAAGGCGCGCGCCTGCGGCAGCCATGGCAAGGCCGTGCGCAGGTTTTCACCGACGGCGCCGCCCACCTTGGCCGCGTTTTCCATCACGCCTTCCAGGCTGTCGTACAAGGTCAGCCATTTGACAGCCGTTTTCGGGCCGCATTTCGATACGCCCGGCACGTTGTCCACGGTATCGCCGATCAGCGACAGATAATCGATGATGCGGTTCGGCGGCACGCCGAACTTGACCAGCACGGCCGCTTCATCGAGCTTTTCATTGCTCATGGTATTGATCAGGGTCACCTGGCTGTTGACCAGCTGCGCCAGGTCCTTGTCGCCCGTGGACACCACCACGTTCATGCCGGCGGCGGCAGCCTGCACGGCCAAGGTCCCGATCACGTCGTCCGCTTCCACGCCATCGACCATCAGGATCGGCCAGCCCATGGCGCGCACGGCTTCGTGAATCGGTTCGATCTGCAGGCGCAGGTCGTCCGGCATCGAGGCGCGCGTGGCCTTGTATTCGGGATACATGTCGTCGCGGAAAGTTTTACCTTTGGCATCGAACACGCAGGCGATGTAAGCGGCCGGGAAATCGGCGCGCAAACGGCGCAGCATGTTGACCATGCCGTGCATGGCGCCCGTGGGATAGCCATCCGGGCTGCGCAGGTCGGGCAGCGCATGGAAGGCACGATAAAGGTAACTGGAACCGTCGACTAACAGCAGGGTGTTTTGCATAATGCCAATAAAATAAGGTGAGCCGCGCCAGCCGGGAAGACACAGCGGCGAACGGGCGGAATATCGCACAATTATCGCAGAGTTTAGGGCCGCGCCACCGGCAGCCACGCGTGCCGTTCCTGGCGTTTTTGACACGCTGACAGTCCCGTGCGGACGCGCGGGCTGCCACCTGGGCCGATTTCAACCCATTTAAACAGCATTGCCTACCAGTTTGTTACAATGCCTTATAGATAAATTGACGGCATTACACACTGCACGCGCTGCAGTCCCACACATGGAAGCGAACCCATCATGATGCGTACATCGACACTCTGGACATTCCTCGCCCTGCCCCTGCTGGCATGTTCGGCCATTGCCAGCGCCCAGACGCCGGCCAAACCGAGCGACGCGCCGCCACAGCTCGAACGTATCGAGGAAATGGGCGAAGCGCCCATTACCGTGGCGCCAGCGGCGGCCAAGCAGCAGATTACCGAAAAACGCGAAGCGGGCGTGACGTCCGAAGTCAAAGTCACGAGCGGCGGCAGCACGTATTACATGAAGCCGGCCGCTGGCGGCGACCAGGCCCACAACGGCGCCCTGCGCGGCCCGCAATGGAAAGTGCTGGAATTCGACCTGGGCAAGAAGAAACAGAAACAACGCGATGAAGAGGCAGCGGACGCGCCAGCACCACCCGCACCAGCGAAGTAAGCAGCCACTCTCTTCTGCCCTGCCCCGGCCACCTGCGGGGCAGCCGGCTTTTTTTGACCTTTTAGACCATTCCCCTCTTTCCCATGGCAGTTTTTACCGCGCTACACCTGGACGATATCGGCCAGTGGATCACGCAGTTTCCACTTGGCAAACCTCTGGCGCTCAAGGGCATCGCGTCCGGCATCGAAAACAGCAATTTTTTCCTGAGCGCGGAGCGCGGCGAGTATGTGCTGACGATCTTTGAAAACCTCAGCTTCGAGCAATTGCCGTTCTATCTGCAACTGATGCGCCATTTGGCGGACCGGGGCGTGCTGGTGCCGGCGCCGATCGCCAATGCGGACGGCGAACTGGTGACGGCCTTGCACGGCAAGCCGGCCGCCATCGTCAGCAAACTCGACGGCAGCTCGCAGATGGCGCCGCAAGCCGTGCACTGCGCGGCTGTCGGCGCCATGCTGGCGAAAATGCACCTGGCGGCGCAGGATTTCCCCCTGCAACAGCCGAATTTACGTGGACTAGACTGGTGGAACGCCACCACTCCGCTGGTCTTGCACCACCTCGACGATGCCAGGGCGCACTTGCTGCGCGCGGAAATCCACTTCCAGGATGCCTTTGCTGCCTGCGATACGTATAAAGCCATCCCGCGCGGTCCCGTGCATGCCGACTTATTCCGCAACAACGTCATGTTTGACGGCGAGCAACTGACGGGCTTTTTCGACTTTTACTTTGCCGGCTGCGACACGTGGCTGTTCGACGTGGCCGTCACCGTCAACGACTGGTGCGTGGACCTGGCCACGGGCGTGCTCGACACGGTGCGCGTGCGCGCCCTGCTCGACGCCTACCAGGCCGTGCGCCCGTTTACGCAGGAAGAACAAACGGCATGGCAACCGATGCTGCGCGCCGCCGCGCTGCGCTTCTGGCTGTCGCGCCTGTACGATTATTACCAGCCGCGCGAAGCGGAAATGCTGACCCCGCACGATCCCACGCATTTCGAACGCATTCTGCGCGAACGTATCGCCACACCTGCTCCGGAACTGTTTTAAACATGGAAAAATTACCTGCAAGTACAGGTTGGCAATGGGTGAAACAAGGCTTCGCCCTGTTTCGCAAGCAACCTGGCGGCATGTCGATGCTGTTTCTCGGCTATATGTTCTGCATGCTGGCCGTCAGCATCGTGCCCGTGCTCGGCCAGTTACTGCCCGTCATCCTCGTGCCCGTGTTTTCCGTCGCCTTCGTGCAAGGCTGCCTGAATATCGACCAGGGCAAGCGCGTCCTGCCGAGCCTCTTGATCTCCGGCTTTCGCAAGCCCGCCTTTCCGTCCCTGCTGGGCCTGGGCGTGCTGTACATCCTCATGGCCATCGTCGCCATCGGCGCCTCGACCCTGGTGGACGGCGGCTTGCTGTGGCAACTGGTCACAGGGCAACTGACGGAAGAAGCGGCGCGCGCCGCCATCCCCGAATCGCGCCTGGGCTTGGGCATCCTGCTGGCCATCGCGATGTACGTGCCGGCCGCCATGGCCTTCTGCTTTGCCGCGCCGCTGATCTACTGGCAACGCATCAGCCTGGGCAAGGCGCTGTTCTTCAGCTTTTTCGCCGTCTGGCGCTCGCTGTCGGCCTTCATCGTCTTCGCCAGCACGTGGTTCGCCATCAGCATCGTCACCAGCCAGTTGCTGGCTCTCATCTTTGGCCGCACGCCGCTGATGATGCAACTGATGATGCCGCTGTCGATGATACTCACCATCATCATGCATTGCTCGTTCTACGCCGCCTACCGCCAGATCTTCGGCCTGCCCGTCGATGACAGCAAGACGGTGTCGCTGGACAAGACCGGCGAATAATCGCCGGCCAGATGTAAAAAGGGGCAGCCTGCGCAGGCTGCCCCTTTTTTATTTTCCGAATGCCTCGCAATGCCACCCGTAAGTCGGATTAGCGGCGGCACGCCGCGTAATCCGACGCTGCGAGGCCAACAATGGTGTCGGATTACGCTTCGCTAATCCGACCTACGCGACCGGCCAGAGTATCTTCCCGGTAGGTCGGATTAGCGGGGCCGAAGGCCACGCGTAATCCGACAACATTGTTAGCGCCTGCGGTGGTGCCGGATTACCTTCACAGCCGTTCCAGCTTCGCAATCCCCAGGTCCAGCACCTTCATGCCGTGCTGTCCGAAATTGATTTGCGCACGCGCATTGCCGCCGCCGCCTTCGATATTGACGATCACGCCTTCGCCAAACTTGGCGTGCGCCACGGATTCGCCGATGCGCCAGCCGCCGCCCGTGGCTTTTTGCGCGATCTTTTGCGCAATCGCATTGTCCGAACCCAGGCTGGCCACGCGCGGCGCCTCGTCCCAGGCCGACTTGCGGTTGCCGAACCAGTTTGCCTGCACCTTCGGCGACAGCCATTTCAAGGATTCTTCCGGCAATTCGTCGAAGAAGCGCGATTTCATGTTGTAGCGCGTCTGGCCGTGCAGCATGCGCGTCTGTGAAAAGCTCATGTACAGCCGCTTGCGCGCACGCGTGATCGCCACGTACATCAGCCGGCGTTCCTCTTCCACGCCATTGTCTTCCTTCGAGCTACTTTCGTGCGGGAACAGGCCCTCTTCCAGGCCCGTGATAAACACGTTGTCGAATTCCAAGCCCTTGGCCGAGTGCACCGTCATCATCTGCAGCGCATCCTGGCCCGCCTGCGCCTGGTTGTCGCCCGCTTCCAGCGACGCGTGCGACAGGAAGGCGGACAGCGGCGACATCACGGCCGGCAGCGGCGCGTCCGCGTCCAGGATTTCGATGCCATCCTGGTTGACCACGGGCGCGCCCGACTGCGCCTGGGCGGCAGGCCCCAGGTGGGCCGGTGCGCCCTGGCCGAAACCTTCCTCGGAAATGAACTGGCTGGCCGCGCTGACCATCTGCTCCAGATTCTCGATGCGGTCGGCGCCTTCCTTTTCATTCTGGTAATGCTGCAGCAAGGTACTGGCTTCCAGCACCACTCTAACCATTTCCGGCAAGGACAATTGCTGCGTTTCAAAGCGCACGCCTTCAATCAGCTTGACGAAGCCGGCCAGCACGCTGCCCGCCTTGCCCGCCACATACGGCACGGATGCATACAGCGAAATGCCGTACTGTTCCGATGCGGCCTGCAATTGCTCGATCGAGCGCATGCCGATGCCGCGCGTAGGGAAATTGACCACGCGCAAGAAGGCCGAATCGTTGTGCGGATTGTCCATTAATTGCAAATAGGCAATCGCGTGCTTGACCTCGGCGCGCTGGAAGTAGCGCTGGCCGCCATACACGTGATACGGAATCGCGGCCGAAAACAGCGCATGTTCGATCACGCGCGACTGCGCATTCGAGCGGTACAAGATGGCGATTTCGCTGCGCGAGGCGCCGTCGGCGATCAGGCTTTTCGCCTCTTCGATGATCCACTGCGCTTCCTGCAAGTCGGAACTGGCTTCATAGACGCGCACCTGCTCGCCATGGCCCGCGTCCGTGCGCAGATTCTTGCCCAGGCGCTTGCTGTTGTTCGCGATCAGCACGTTGGCGCTGTCGAGGATGTGGCCGTGCGAGCGGTAGTTCTGCTCCAGCTTGATCAAGTTCTTGACCTGGAACTCGTGCTCGAAGGCGCTCATATTGCCCACGTTGGCGCCGCGGAACGCGTAGATGCTCTGGTCATCGTCGCCGACGGCAAACAGGGCGCCGCCATCGCGGCTGCCGTGCCCGGCCAGCAATTTGAGCCAGTTGTATTGCAAGTCGTTGGTATCCTGGAACTCGTCCACGAGAATGTGGCGGAAACGCGCCTGGTAGTGTTCGCGCAGCGGCTGGTTGCGGCTCAGCAATTCGTACGTGCGCAACAGCAATTCCGCAAAATCGACGACGCCTTCGCGCTGGCACTGGTCGTCGTACAGCTGGTACAGCTCGACCATCTTGCGCTCGTGCGCGTCGTACGCTTCCACGTCCGTGGCGCGCAAGCCCTGGTCCTTGGCATTGTTGATGAAATACATCACCGTCTTCGGCGGGAATTTTTCATCATCGATATTGTTCGCCTTCAACAAGCGCTTGATCACCGACAATTGATCCTGGGAATCGAGGATCTGGAAGGTCTGCGGCAAGGCAGCGTCGCGGTAATGCGTGCGCAGCAAGCGGTTGCACAGGCCGTGGAAGGTGCCGATCCACATGCCGCGCGTATTGATCGGCAGCATGGCCGACAAGCGCGTGAGCATTTCCTTGGCGGCTTTATTGGTAAACGTCACGGCCAGGATGCCGGGCGGCGATACCTGCTGGGTCTGGATCAGCCACGCGATGCGGGTGGTCAGCACGCGGGTCTTGCCCGAACCGGCGCCCGCCAGGATCAGCGCATGTTGCGCCGGCAAGGTGACGGCAGCCAATTGTTCGGGATTGAGGTTGTGAAGAAGATTTTGCATCCCGTGATTATACCGGCATGGCTAAAAATACTGTGCATTTGTCCAGCGGTCGCGGCATTTTACCCACGCGCGCTACAATCGGTATCCCGACACAGCGGCCTGTATCCCATGACACCACCGACCCATCTCGACGGCGCCCGCGTACTGGCCTGGGCCTGGTCCGACCTGCCCTTCGGCCACGTCGCCAGTGAAGGCGGCGCCGCCCCCGTCGCCATCCACGGCCTGGCCCTGTGCCGCTACACAGACGAAGCGCGCGTGTACCGTTTCAGCTGCGACGCGCAGTGGGAAACCGTGCAGGATGACGTGTATGCCAGCGAGGACGAAGCCATGCAGCAGTTGCCAGCGCAATATCGCGCCGTGGCCGCCGCGTGGCGTAAAGTCTAGCGCACCAGTTTTGCCTTGCCTTCGCTGAGCGCCTGGGCGATCACCTGGCGCGTGGTCTTGTCGGCTGCCTTCGATGCCTTTTCCTGCTGGCGTCCCAGCGCTTCCATTTGCTTGCCCAGGGTTTCCATCGGCTTGCCGCGCTGGTCCATCTGGCGCGACAGTGCGTCCACCTTGTTTGCTTCGCGCTCGTGCGCGGCGGCGATGCGGTCATTGACCTCTTCCATGGCGTCCTGCGCATCTTCCATCTGCTGCTGCAAGCGTTCCACGTCGCGTCCGGCCGCGCGACGCGCCGTCTCCGTAGTCGCCTGCGCCTGGCGGCGCGCCGCCTCGCCCATCTTGCGGCCCAGTTCCTGCTGCTGGCGGCCCAGCGCCTGCAACTGCTCCGCATCGCGCGTGCCGCCGTTCGCCTGCGCCGCGCCATGGGCACCCATCTTGCTGCCCAGTTCACCCATCGCCTTGCCGTGCTCGCCCATCTGCTTGCCCAGGTTGCCCATCTGTTCACCCAGCTGCTGCGACGGTTTCCAGGCTTCGCTGACCCGGGCCAGCAATGCGGCATCCTGCGTCACATAACTCTTGCCCTGGTCGCGGAACCACAGGAACTGGCCCTTGACGGACTGTTTCAGCTGCTTGATCTGCTGGCCATCGACATCGGTGCCGGCCATGGTGACGCTATCCTTGCGACTGTCGACGAGCGCATAACCGTCGCCGCTGCCCATGGAAATATTGATCTGCTTGCTCGGTGCTGCCGGTGCGGCCGGTGGCGCGGGCGGCTCGGGCGGCTGCACGGCCAGCGCGCTGCCGCCGATCAGGATACCGGCCAGGCTGAGGATCAAACGGTGGGAAGTGGACATGGCTGCCTCGTCGCAAAAGTAGTGGAGCCTTGACTTTAACGGCGGATGAAGCACGGCTCCAGCGCAATGCGACAGGCTGCAAAAAGACCGGCCTGGATGGCAGACACGGACGATGGATGGAACGCCGGGCAAAAAAAACGGAGGCCGCAGCCTCCGCAAAAACGCCGTGGTACGGCGTAATGTATTAGTACAGCACGACGGAGCGGATCGATTCACCGCTTTTCATCAGGTCGAAGCCCTGGTTGATGTCGTCGAGCTTCAAACGGTGCGTGATCAAATCGTCGATATTGAGCTTGCCTTCCATATACCAGTCGACGATCTTCGGCACGTCCGTGCGGCCGCGCGCGCCACCGAAAGCGGAGCCTCTCCACACGCGCCCCGTCACCAGCTGGAATGGACGGGTGGAAATTTCCTGGCCGGCCGCCGCCACGCCGATGATGATGGACTGGCCCCAGCCCTTGTGGCAGCACTCGAGCGACTGGCGCATGGTGGTGGTGTTGCCGATGCACTCAAACGAATAGTCGGCGCCGCCGTCCGTCAGCTGCACGATGGTGTCGACCACGTTTTCCACCTCGTTGGCGTTGACGAAATGCGTCATGCCGAACTTGCGTGCGATTTCCTGACGCGCCGGGTTGATGTCGACGCCGATGATCTTGTCGGCGCCGACCATCTTGGCCGCCTGGATCACGTTCAAGCCGATGCCGCCCAGGCCGAATACGACCACGTTGGCGCCCGCCTCGACCTTGGCCGTAAACAGCACGGCGCCCACGCCGGTGGTGACGCCGCAGCCGATGTAGCAAACCTTGTCGAATGGCGCATCTTCGCGGATCTTCGCCAGGGCGATTTCCGGCACGACGATGTAGTTGGAAAAGGTGGACGTGCCCATGTAATGGAAGATGGGCTTGCCATCGATGGAAAAGCGCGACGTCGCGTCCGGCATCAGGCCGCGGCCCTGGGTCGAGCGGATCGATTGGCACAAGTTGGTCTTTTGCGACAGGCAAAATTTGCACTGGCGGCATTCCGGCGTGTACAGGGGAATGACGTGGTCATCCTTTTTCAGGCTTTTCACGCCCGGCCCCACGTCGACGACGATGCCGGCGCCTTCATGGCCCAGGATGGACGGGAAGATGCCTTCCGGATCGGCGCCCGACAGGGTGTAATAATCCGTGTGGCAAATGCCCGTGGCCTTGATCTCGACCAGTACCTCACCCTCGCGCGGGCCGGCCAGGTCGACTTCTTCGATGGTCAAAGGCGCGCCGGCCTTCCATGCAATCGCTGCTTTGGTTTTCATGTGTGTCCTGTGCTGTGTATGGTTGAACCGGGCGCGCCAGCGCGCCGTATCGCCACATCATAGCAAAGCAGGCGCCAGGAAAACGCTTACTTGGTTTTCGCGCGGTTCAAGAACGCCCCGTGCAAGCCGTTCAGGGTTTCCTCGGCCAGCAGCAGCTGGCTGGCGATTTCATTGATCTTGCGGCGGCTGGAACGGGCGTGGTCGCGCAACACTTCGAAGGCCGTGTTGCGGTCCGTCTGGAATTTGCCCATCAGCAAACCGACTGCCAGGCTCGTTTCGCGGCCGGCGGCCAGCGCCGCGTTCAGATTCAGTTCCGTGCGGCGCAGCTGGCGGATTTCATCGGCACGGGCCAGGCCCGCTTCGAACGCGGGCATCAAGCGGCCTTCATCGACGGGTTTCACCACGTAACCGACGGCGCCGTAGGCGGCCGCCTGCTTGCCCGATTCGCTGTCGCCGCTGCCGGACAGGAACATGAACGGCACGGCCGTTTCGCCATGCAGGCGCTTGGCCAGTTCCAGGCCGGACATGCCCGGCATGTGGATGTCGAGCAAGGCCAGGTCCGGCTCGCGCTGGGCGATCAGCTGCAGCGCCACTTCGGCCGAATGGGCCAGGGCTGTTTCGTAGCCGGCATGGCGCAGGACTTCGCCGAGGAACTCCAACAGGAGCTGGTCATCGTCAACGATCAGGATAAGGCGTTTCGCGGCGGCTGGCTGGCTCATGGGTGGGGGACCTCGGTAATGAATGATGTTCTTATTATATGCCGATTATTCCCCCAAACCAGCCCTGCACGTCCATGCTCACGCCGCAAACAAGTGATTGAATTGCTGCACCGCAATATTCACATCGTCCGCCTGATAGACGCTGCTGATGGCCGCCACCATGTCGGCCCCGCGTGCGGCCAGCGGTGCGGCGTTCTCCGGCGTCATGCCCCCGATCACCACGCAGGGCAAGGCAATCTCGCGCTTGGCCTGCAGCACGATGTCCAGCGGTGTCGTGACCGGGTACTTTTTCACCAGCGACGGATAAAAGCCGCCGAAGGCCACATAGCTGGCGCCGCCCGCCTCCGCCGTCCTTGCCAATGTCATGTCGCCATAGCAGGAAGCGCCGACGATCTTGTCCTTGCCCAGCCGCGCGCGCACCTGCGCCACGGACGCATCCGTGCCGCCCACGTGCACGCCGTCCGCATCGAGCGCTTCGCACAGCTCGATAAAATCGTTAATGATGAAAGGCACGCCATACTTGCGGGACAGCGCCAGCAAGGCGCCAGCCTGTTCGCGCCGCTGCTCCGCGTCGGCGCTCTTGTGGCGGTATTGCAGCAGGGCCACGCCTTCCTGCAAGGCTTGCTCGCTCACGTCGAGCAGGCGGTCGGTGTCGTCCCAGTTCGGGGTGACCAGATACAATCCACGCATGATGTTTTCCTTATTGAATGAATCGTTGCGGTATCAGCTGACCTGGCGCTATCGCATACGCGTCGGACAGGGCCGCATGACAATAACGCTGCGCGCCATCGAGCGCATCTTGCATCCGCACGCCTTGCGCCAGACGCGCCGCGATGGCCGACGCCAAAGTGCAGCCGCTGCCATGAAATTCGCCGGGCAGGCGCGGCCAGCGCCACGCGTGCTCCCTGCCATCGGCGTCAAACCAGCGGTTGACGATCATCTCGCCTTCGCCGTGGCCGCCCGTCACCAGCACGTTCCGACAGCCTTGCGCGCGCAAGTTTTCTACGCCGCCGAGGACCACCGCTTCCGGCCCGTTCGGTACGATCACGGTCGTCACCGGCAACAAGGGCGCCAGCGCCAGCACGACATCGTCCCGGCTAAGCACGTCGCCATGGCCGCTGGCCAGCACGGGATCGAGCACGACAGGTAAATGCGGCCGGGCCAGCCGCAATTGCGCGATCAGTTGCGCAATGACGGCCGCATTCGCGGCGCTGCCGGGAATGCCGATTTTCACGGCATGAATCGCCATCTTGTCGATCAGCGCCTGCGCCTGCCGGCGCAGCAATTCCGGCGCCACCGGCTCGACGCCAAAGACGCGGTCGTTGTCCTGCACCGTCAGCGCCGTGATGACGGGCAGCGCATGCGCGCCCTGCGCGGCAATGGCCAGGATATCGGCGGCGATACCGGCGCCGCCCGAGGGATCGACACCGGCAAACACCAGCACCGCCGGCAAGCTGCCTGGCTTCACGCCAGGCGGCCCGCCATCGGCGACGACGGCGACGCGGCAAACTTGCGCGGCATGCGCCCCGCCAGAAACGCTTCGCGCCCGGCCCGCACGGCCAGTTTCATCGCATGCGCCATGCGCACGGGGTCGCGCGCACCGGCAATGGCCGTATTCATCAGCACGCCATCGCAGCCCAGTTCCATGGCAATGGCCGCATCCGACGCCGTGCCCACGCCGGCATCGACGAGCACGGGCACTTTCGCCTGGTCGATGATCAGCGACAAATTCCACGGGTTCAAGATGCCCATGCCCGAGCCGATCAGGGAGGCGAGCGGCATGACGGCCACGCAGCCGATATCTTCCAGAATCTTCGCCTGGATCGGGTCGTCGCTGCAGTAGACCATCACGTCAAAGCCATCCTTGACCAGCGCTTCGGCGGCGACCAAGGTTTCCGGCATGTGCGGAAACAAGGTCTTTTCGTCACCGAGCACTTCCAGTTTCACGAGATTGCGCCCGCCCAGCAGCTCGCGCGCCAGTTGCAGGGTATAGACGGCGTCCTTCGCGTTGTAGCAGCCGGCCGTGTTCGGCAAGATCGTGTACTGGTCCGGCGGCACGAAGTCGAGCAGGCTGGGCGCGTTCGGATCCTGGCCAATATTTACCCTGCGGATCGCCACCGTGATGATCTGCGCCTCGGCCGCATCCGTCGCTTCGCGCGTCTGCGGCAAATCCTTGTACTTGCCGCTGCCGACCAGCAGGCGCGATTGATACTGTTTTCCTGCAATGGTCAGCAGGTCGTTATGTGTTGCGGTATTCATGTGTTCTTCCTTAAGTTTTTAAACGTCCGAAGAAAACCGTAACGAGCGGCGATGATTTGTGGCCGAGACGCGCAACCGTGCTAGAGCACGGGGGCGCCGAGCCGGTGAGCATCGCAGGCCGAAAAGCGCGACGCGCAGTAGGTTTGCTTGGACGTTTTCAGCCGCCGCCGATGGCGCGGACTATTTCCACTTGATCCTGGGTTTGCAAGACCTGTCCCGGCCACGCCTTGCGCGGCACGACATTGCGGTTGACGGCCAGCGCCAGCGCCTGGTTTTCCAGCGACAGGGCGGCGATCAATTTGTCCAGGGTTTGCCCCGGCGGCACCTGGTGCGGTGCGCCGTTGAGCGTGATGTTGATGAATGCAGGCATCACGCTCTCCCTCAGACCTTGCGGTACAGCTCGGCGCCGTTCTTGATGAATTCAATGGCCTTGATTTCCATGCCCTGCTTGAGCGCCTTGTCTTCCGCGATGCCCATGCCGGCCGCGTATTCGCGCACTTCCTGCGTGATTTTCATCGAGCAGAAATGGGGGCCGCACATGGAGCAGAAATGCGCCACCTTGGCCGAATCCTTGGGCAAGGTTTCATCGTGGAATTCGCGCGCCTTGTCCGGGTCCAGGCCGATGTTGAACTGGTCGTCCCAGCGGAATTCGAAGCGGGCTTTCGACAGGGCGTTGTCGCGGATTTGCGCGCCCGGATGGCCCTTCGCCAGGTCGGCCGCGTGCGCCGCAATCTTGTAGGTGATGATGCCGTCCTTGACGTCCGCCTTGTTGGGCAGGCCCAGGTGTTCCTTCGGCGTCACGTAGCACAGCATGGCCGTGCCGTACCAGCCGATCATGGCCGCGCCGATGCCGGACGTGATGTGGTCGTAGCCGGGTGCGATATCGGTCGTCAGCGGCCCCAGGGTGTAGAACGGCGCTTCGCCGCACTGCTCCAGCTGCAAGTCCATGTTTTCCTTGATCAGCTGCATGGGCACGTGGCCAGGCCCCTCGATCATCACTTGCACGTCATGCTTCCACGCGACTTGGGTCAGCTCGCCCAGGGTCTTCAGCTCGCCCAGCTGCGCCTCGTCGTTGGCGTCATAGATGGAGCCGGGACGCAGGCCGTCGCCCAGCGAGAACGACACGTCGTACGCCTTCATGATTTCGCAAATTTCTTCGAAATGCGTGTACAGGAACGATTCCTGGTGATGCGCCAGACACCATTTCGCCATGATGGAGCCGCCGCGCGACACGATGCCCGTCAGGCGCTTGGCTGTCATCGGCACATAGCGCAGCAGCACGCCCGCGTGGATGGTGAAGTAATCGACGCCCTGCTCTGCCTGCTCGATCAGGGTGTCGCGGAAGATTTCCCAAGTTAAATCTTCGGCCTTGCCGTTGACCTTTTCCAGCGCCTGGTAGATCGGCACGGTACCGATCGGCACGGGGCTGTTGCGCACGATCCATTCGCGCGTCTCGTGGATATGTTTACCTGTGGACAGGTCCATCACGTTGTCGCCGCCCCAGCGGATGGCCCAGGTCATCTTTTCCACTTCCTCGCCGATCGACGAAGTGACGGCGGAATTGCCGATATTCGCGTTGATTTTTACGAGGAAATTGCGGCCGATAATCATCGGTTCCACTTCCGGATGGTTGATGTTGGCGGGAATGATGGCGCGGCCGCGGGCGATTTCCTCGCGCACGAATTCCGGCGTGATCTCGGCCGGAATGCTGGCGCCGAACGACTGGCCAGGATGCTGGCGGCCCATCAGGTCGGCCAGGCGTACGCCCATGGGGCCGGAGGCTTTCAGCTCGCGCAGATATTCCTGGCGCCGCATGTTTTCACGGATGGCCACGTATTCCATTTCCGGCGTGATGATGCCGCGCCTCGCGTAATGCATCTGCGTCACGTTCTTGCCGGCGATGGCGCGGCGCGGCTTGCGGTGCAAGTTGAAACGCAGCTCGGCCAGCTTCGGGTCCGCCAGGCGGGCGATGCCGTAGTCGGAGGTCGGGCCGGGCAACTCTTCCGTGTCGGCACGCTCGATGATCCACGGCAGGCGCGGCGTATCGAGGCCCGAGCGGATGTCGATCTGCACGTCCGGATCCGTGTAGGGGCCGGACGTGTCGTAGACGTAGATCGGCGGATTCTTTTCGCCGCCGAACGACGCTTCCGTATCGGACTGGCTGATCTCGCGCATGGGCACGCGGATGTCGGGGCGGCTGCCTTCAACATAGATCTTGCGCGAATTGGGCAGCGGCGCGATGGCGGCTTCGTCGACCGTGGCGGTGGCGGAGAGGAATTTCGGGTTGGCGTTCATTTTGGCTCCTTGGCTAGACTATTTTTAAGCCTGGAGCCAGCTAAGGAGGTTCGGCTGTGCGCACGCGGAAAAGCGGGGTGCGTTCATCCTAAAGCTTCCCTTCGCTGGCATTATCCAGATCAGGTTCGGAGGGTATTTCTCACCCGCGCTTGCACTGTGTTTTCACAGCGAAAGGCAGGACCCCTAGCGTTTGCCGCCTTGCGGCAGCGAGCCAATTATACGCGGTTCACGTCGCGTGGCCAGATGATTTCTTGCAGGTGTCGTCTTTGTACATCGCTCTACTTCTTCTTGCCCCAGCGCCAGCTGGTCGGTTCGCCCTTCAGCTGGCAGATGAAAATAAGCACGGCAACGATGGCCGCTTCATAGACGATGTAGCCGACCAACATGGTTTGCGGCGGGAACAGGAAGGCGCCGCAGGCGAACAGCGCCAGCGCGGCCAGAAACACCAGCCAGCCCTGCCAGGTGATGGGCAAGCCCCAGCCCCAGCCATAGGTTTTGGCGGGGAACCAGTATTGCGGCCTTGATTTGTCAGTCATGATTTTTCCTGGTCAGTATCGATAGCACCCAGTATAAATCAGCCGATGCGATGGCGTTCCGTGACGTCGAGGCCGATGCCGCGGTAGCCGATGAAGCGGCTGCCATTGTCGAACATCGGTTCGCCGCTCACTTGCAGGTACTGCGTGCTGCCGTCGAGATTGGCGCGGCTGTAGATGAAATCGAGAAACGGTTCGCGCGCGGCAATTTTTGCGTCGAGCAAGGCGCGCTCGGTGGCGTTCCAGCGCTGCGGCTCTTGCTCGCTGCCGATGCCCAGCATTTCGGCCACGGGGCCGGAAAAGCGCGTCAGATTGCCCTGCGCATCCTGCTCCCAGTACCAGTCGGACGACAGTTCCGTGAAGCGCTGGAAGCGCGCTTCGCTTTCGCGCAGTTCCGCCGTGCGCTCTTCCACCATCTGTTCGAGCGACTTGTTGTATTCGGCCAGCTTCTGGTACAGCAGGCGCACTTCCAGCATGTTGTGGATGCGCGTTTTCACTTCCACCAGGTCGAACGGTTTGCTGACGAAATCCTTGGCGCCCGCTTGCAGCGCGCGCAGCTTGTGGCCGGGCTGGGCCGTGATCACCAGCACGGGCAGATAGCTGCCCGCCTCGATGTCGCGCAAGCCTTCCATGACTTCAAAACCATCCATTTCCGGCATCTGCAAGTCGAGCAGGATCAGGTCGTAGCGGTGCTGCTGGTGCAGCGCGCGCACGGCTTGCGGGTCCATGGTGGAAGTAATGCGCGTATAACCGGCATTGCGCAGCACCTGTTCCAGCAGCATGACGTTCGCCTCCTGGTCATCGACGATGAGGATGCTGGCGTTCAGAATCTCGGTGGCTTGAAGCATGGCGGTATTCCTAAAAATAAATGCTGAATTAGCGTACTGCGTGAATGTCGTCGGCCAGGCCGTGCGCGGCCGCATGGTGCAGGGCCACGTCGAGCGCATCCATGAATTCGACGACCTTGATCGGCTTGGTCAGGTAGCGGAAGAAGCCCGCTTCCAGGCCCTTCTCGATGTCGCGCGGCACGGCGTTGGCCGACAGGGCCATCACGGGAATATGTTTCGTGAGCGGGTCGTCATGCAGGATGTGCAGGGCGCCAAAGCCGCTGATGCCGGGCAGGTTGATATCCATCAAGATCACGTCCGGCTGATACGTGCGCGCCAGGTCGATGCCCAGGTGTGCATCGATGGCCGTGAGCAGTTTCAAATCGCTGCGGCGGGCGATCAATTGCTCCACCAACGCCAGGTTGGCGGGATTGTCTTCCACGTACAGCAAGGTGCGCTGGCTTTCCTGCGGCTCCTGCACCTGCGGCAGCGCGTCGCCATCGCCCAGCACCAGTGCGGGAGCACTGCTGGCGGCCAGCTCGAACCAGAACGTGGTGCCCACGCCGACCGTGCTGTCGACGCCGATGGTGCCGCCCATCAATTCGACCAGCTGCTTGGTGACGACGAGGCCGATGCCCGTGCCCTCTTCCGTGCTGTTTTCCTGTCCCAGGCGGTTGAAGGGCTGGAACAGCTGGGCTACCTGGCCCGCATCGAGACCGGCGCCACTGTCGCGCACGCTCACGCGCACACGCTCGCCATGGCGGCTGCATTCGACGGTGACGGCGCCGCCGCCCTGGTTGTACTTGATGGCGTTCGACAGCAGGTTGACCATCACCTGTTTCACGCGCGTGCGGTCCGCATGCACATAGAAGGCCTGGCCGCAGCGGGGGAAATGCATGCGGATGCCGCGCTTTTCCGCCTGCGGCGCGATCATTGCCTGGCAATCCTGCAACACGTCGAGCAGCGACATCGCTTCCTGCGACAAGGTGACCTTGCCCGATTCGATCATGGCCAGGTCGAGGATTTCATTAATCAGGCGTAACAGATACCAGCCGCCCTTGAGGATTTGCTCGATCGAGCGCTGCTGCGGCGGGCTCGGTGGCGGCACGTCGGACGCCATCAGCTGCGCAAAGCCCAGCACGGCGTTCAGCGGCGTGCGCAATTCGTGGCTCATGCTCGACAGGAATTCGGACTTGGCGCGATTGGCCTTTTCCGCCACCTGGCGCGCCTTCTTCAACTCCGCATTGTTGGTCTCGACCAGCGAGCGCGTGTACGCCTGCTGCTCCTGCAGGCGCTGGTCCAGCAAGGCCTGTTCCGCCTCGACCTGCTTGCGCGCCGTGTTGTCCGTGCCGATCAGCAAGTAACCGATGACTTTGCTTTGCGCATCGCGCAAGGCCGTCACGGAGACGATGGCGGGGAAGCGGCTGCCATCCTTGCGGATGTAGGTCAGCTCATAGATGTCTTCGATGCCGCGCGTGGCCTTGAACACGAGCGCTTCCACGCCGGGCGTGATGACGGTGTCGAGTTCGGCACTGAGGGCGGCGGCGCGCGCGACGATTTCCTGCGCGTCAGAAATACCAGCCGGCGTCAGCTTGTCGACCACGTCGCTCGCCGCATAGCCCAGCATGCGTTCGGCGCCCACGTTGAAAATCTGGATCACGCCCTGCGCATCGGTGGCGATGCAGGAGAAATTGGCGCTGTTGAAAATCGCATCCTGCAGGGCGCCCGCCTTGAGCAGCTGGCGCGGCAGGCTGGCCGCCAAGGTGCGCCGGTACAGCGCCACGAGCAGCATCAGCAGCAAGAAGACCAGCGCGTCGATGACGCAGGCCGTTTCGAACGGCGCGCGCCAGGCCAGCAGGCCGATGGCCAGCAGCACGATGGCGCTGAACGAAAACGCCAGCGCCATGGGCCAGCGCGACGGTGCGCGCGGGGGAATGTTTTCAACAGATTGCATGGGGTAGCCCGGGCTGTGACAACGATAAAAGAGAGGATGCGGTGTTCAACGCGCCTGGCGCTGGCGCACGTCCGACAGCAGGCGCGTGAATTCCTTCTTCACCACGCCATAGCATTCGCACACGTGGCCTTCGAGGCCGGCGCGGTCCAGCACGGAGATATGGCCGCGCCGATAACTGATGAAGCCGCGCGTCTGCAAACGCCCGGCCGCTTCCGTCACGCCTTCGCGGCGCACGCCCAGCATGTTGGCGATGAGTTCCTGCGTCATGGTCAGCTCGCGGTTCGGCAGGCGGTCCATGGTCAGCAGCAGCCAGCGGCACAGCTGCTGCTCCACCGTATGGTGGCGGTTGCACACGGCCGTCTGCGACATTTGCGTGATCAGCGCTTGCGTATAGCGCAGCAGCAAGCGCATGACGGGGCCGGCGCGGTCGAATTCCTCCATCAGTAAATGCGCCTTCAGCCGGTAGCCGACGCCGCCCGTCTGCACGACGGCGCGGCTCGGCGTCGAGTTGCCGCCCATGAACAGCGACACGCCCACGACGCCTTCATTGCCGACACCGGCAATTTCCGACGATCCGCCGTTTTCCAGCAGGTAGTGAATGGAAACGATGGCCGTGGTGGGGAAATACACATGCTGCAGCTTGTCGCCCGAATCGTAGATCACGTCACCGAGCAGCATCGATACTTGCTCCAGGTGGGGGGCCAGGCGCGCGAAATCGGCGTCGAGCATGGCGGCGAGCAAATGGTTTTGATTCGGGTTGTGCAACTGGGCATGCGGACTCGACATGGGCAGGTTTCCTGTTTTCCAGTCGTCAGCTAGGGGATCGATGAAAGGCGTCCGAACGAGGGGCGCCATGTGGTGCAGCGTAACACAGCGCTGGCACAGTGACCCGACTATATTTCTTGTCAGCATTGCCGTCCGTTCGGTAGCGAACGGACGGTATTTCGCCGTGCACCCTACAGTCAGTCACTGCCCGGCTTGCCTGATCATGGATCGGCACCGGCGCTGCCACGGGACCACCATGCAATCATTCTTCAAACGCATCTCCATTTCCGTTTCCACCTCGGCCCTGCTCACGCTGGCGTTCGGGCTGTGCCTGACGGCCCTTTGCTACGCCTCGGCGCGCCAGATCGAAGCGGAAAGCGCACGGCTGCTGCTGCAGTACCACGCCAGCGGCCACACCTTGGGCGCCGCCCTGCTGCCGGCCAAAGGCATGGGCCTGGACGCCAGCCATCGCGGCTCGCTGTATGTGCTGCTGGGCGGAATGCTGTCGAGCCTGCTGGCAGCCGCGTATGTGTATCAGCTGGTGTCGCGCAATTCCGTCATTGCCCGCATCACGGGCGAACGCACGGCGGCGCTGCAGTTTGCCAATTTGCGCCTGTCCGAAGACATCGCCGCGCGCATGCACAATGAAAAGTCGCTGCGTTTGCGCGAACGCATCATCGAAGTGTCGGCCAATGCCATCATCCTGTGCAGCGCCGACGCGCCAGGCTACCTGATCGAGTACGTCAACCCCGCCTTCGAGCGCATCACCGGTTATGCGGCCGGCGAAGTCATCGGCCAGCGCCTGGAAGACTTGCAGGGTCCCGAGCAAGGGCGGCAAGACATGCACGCCATTACGGCGGCCCTGCGCGAGCAGCGCGAAGGCAAGGCCATCGTGCGCAATTTCCGCAAGGATGGCAGTTGCTACTGGAGCGAGCTGTTCGTCGCGCCCGTGCGCGACGATGGCGATGGCCCCGTCAGCCACTTTGTCGTGGCGCAATACGACATCAGCACCGTCATGCGCTTCGAACAGGAACTGGAATTCCAGGCCAGGCACGACATCCTGACGGGCCTGGCCAACCGGGCCCTGCTGCGCGAACGGCTGGAGCAGGCGATGGCCGTGACGCGGCGCAGCGGCCTGCCCCTGTGGGTGGTCTTCATCGACCTCGACCGCTTTAAATTCGTCAACGATACCCTGGGCCACGACGCGGGCGACCTGGTGCTGAAAAACGTGGCCGAGCGCCTGCGCGACGCCACACGCGAAGTCGACACGGTGGCGCGCCTGGGCGGCGACGAATTCGTGCTGCTGCTGCCACAGCATGGCGATGGCGAACCGGGCGCCGCCATCCTGCAGCGCATCCAGGATGCCGTGGCGCAGCCGCTGCAACTGGGCGAATATGAATTTTTTCTCAGCTGCTGCATGGGCGTGGCCGTATATCCCGACGACGGCCAGAATGCCGACACCCTGATCAAGCACGCCGACATCGCCATGTACCGCGCCAAGGAACAGGGCCGGGGCCACTGGCAATTCTATGCCTCGGGCATGAATGCGGGCACCCTGGAGCGGCTGGGACTGGAGAGCGAATTGCGCCACGCGCTGGAGCGGGGGCAGTTTCACCTGGAATACCAGCCCCAGCTGGATCTGGCCAGCGGCACCGTCGTGGGCATGGAAGCGCTGCTGCGCTGGCAACATCCGCAACTGGGGCGTATTCCACCTGCCAGCTTTATCGGCCTGGCCGAGGAAATGGGCTTGATCACCCCCATCGGCGACTGGGTGCTGCGCACGGCATGCGCCCAGACGCGCGCCTGGCAACTGGCAGGCCATGGCCCGCTGCGCCTGGCCGTCAACCTGTCGGCACGGCAATTCAAGCAGAGGAACCTGCTGCACGCCGTGGCGCAGGTGCTGGCGGACACGGGACTTGAGGCGGCCCACCTGGAACTGGAATTGACGGAAAGCATGGTCATGCATAACGTGGAACAAGCCACGGCCATCATGACCAACCTGAAGGCGCTGGGCGTGCAACTGTCCATCGACGACTTCGGCACCGGCTATTCCAGCCTGGCCTACCTGCGCCACTTCCCCATCGACGTGCTGAAAATCGACAAAACCTTCGTCAGCGACATCACGCACAGCATCGACGACGCGGCCATCGTGCGCGCCATCATTTCGCTGGCGCACAGCCTGCGCCTGAAAGTCATCGCCGAAGGCGTGGAAACGGAACAGCAGCTGGCCTTCCTGCGCCAGCACGGCTGCGACCAGATGCAGGGCTACCTGTTCAGCCGCCCCCTGGCCGCCGCCGCCTTCGAAGCGCTGCTGCACGAAGGCAGCATGCTGCCCGCCTAGACCAAAGTTTAAAAAGCGTGGCGCAAGCCGACGTTGAAGGCGCGATTGCCCGTGCCCACTTCCGTGGCATTGCCCACCATGTAGGCGGCGTCGTTGCGGTTGCGGATATGCGCATAAGCAACATACACCTTGCTGCGCTTGGACAAGGCATACGTGGCGCCGATGGCCAGCTGCCGCGCGTCGCGGTTGGCAGCGTCGCGGTCATCCTTGTGCACGTACGAGGCCAGCAAGGTCGTCGCGCCCAGCGGCACGGACACGCCGACGATGGCGTCGCGGCTGTCTGTGGACTGGGCCGGCGCCTGCGCCGCGCCATACGGGTTTTCCGCAAAGAACATGGTGCTGCCGTCGCCCGTGTTGCGGCCATAGCCGGCAAATGCCGTCGCCACGCCAAAGTTGTAGTTACCGGCCAGAATCGTGTTGTTGACGTCAGCCTTGCCCGGCTCGCCGGCGCGGCTCTGGCGCGCCAGGCGCAAGGTCAAGGGGCCGTTGACATAGCCGAGGGCCAGGCCCAGCGAGCGCTGGTCGGCCGCCACACCCGTGTGTTCGCCGGCACCGACCATGACCGTGCCCGTCACGCCGCGCCATTCCGGCGAGGTGTAGCGCACGGTATTGTCGATGCGCGTGGCCGAATAACCGGCCAGGTTGGTCGCCGCGCCGGCCAGGCCGCCTTCGAACGGATCGGCCACGTCGGTCAGGGCCTGGCTTTGCAGGTTGTACTGGCGCCCGATGGTCAGCATGCCCAGCGGGCTGTCGATGCCGACAAAAGCCTGGCGACCGAACAATTGGCCCGCCTGGTCGGAGCGGCCCGTGTCGCTCAGGACGCCCGCTTCCAGCGTGAACACGGCTTGCCAGCCATTGCCCAGGGATTCCGTGCCGCGCAAGCCCAGGCGCGAGCCGGCCGATACGCCGCTGGTGAGCTTGCTGACGCCGCCTTCCTGCACCAGGCCGGCATCCATCAAGCCATACATGGTGACTGAAGACGGGGTGACTGACGACGGGGTGACTGAAGACGGGTCGACGGACGACTGTGCGTGGGCGGCAGGCAAGGCGCCCAGGGTGGCGAGTGCCATCGTGATCGAGATTTTTTTCATGCGGGTTTCCTTGTAAAAGCAAAACCGGGAAAGCGCGCGGCCATGGCGCGGCCACAGGCGCAAAGGCGCGCTGCAGGAGCGCCGTATCGAAAGACGACGGGCCAG
The DNA here is from genome assembly GCF_001445815.1 of Janthinobacterium sp. Ant5-2-1. Taxonomy (NCBI): domain Bacteria; kingdom Pseudomonadati; phylum Pseudomonadota; class Betaproteobacteria; order Burkholderiales; family Oxalobacteraceae; genus Janthinobacterium; species Janthinobacterium sp. Ant5-2-1. The sequence goes on from NZ_LNCE01000078.1 coordinate 27,470, forward strand.
ATAACAACATTCCTGGCTAAGCTGTGGCGGCGCGGCCGGCAAACGGTGGCGCGCGGTATTCCGCCGTGAATGGTGCACCGCTGGCGGTGCGCGTGGCTCAGGCGCCCAGCCCGCAGGGGACGCTCTGAAAGTGGCTGGCATCGCAGATGCGCTGGCCGTGTGACGCGGACGAGAGTTGGATAAAACTGCGTCTGCTGGCGCCGTCCGCAAAGATAGGGCAGGAGGCGCCGAGGCCGGCATTATAACATCGGCAGCCCTTTCATCCCCGTTCTGTTGCGGGAAAACGGCCCGCAAAGCCGCCAAAACACTGAAAAAGGCGGCTTGCCACGCTGCAGGCGATGCCGTGTCATCTATAATGGTTCCTTTTGCCAATCACACGCCAAATCATGGAATTAGCCAAGTCTTTCGAGCCCGCCGACATTGAACAATTCTGGCGCACCGAGTGGGAACAGCGCGGTTACTTTACCGCCACCCTCGATGCCGGAAAACCTTCCTTCAGCATCCAGTTGCCGCCGCCGAACGTCACCGGCACCCTGCACATGGGCCATGCGTTCAACCAGACCATCATGGATGGCCTGACCCGCTACCACCGCATGCTGGGCCACAACACGGCCTGGATACCCGGCACCGACCACGCGGGCATCGCCACGCAAATCGTCGTGCAGCGCCAGCTGGACGCGCAAAAGATTTCGCGCCATGACCTGGGCCGCGAGAAATTCGTGGAAAAAGTGTGGGAATGGAAAGAAAAATCCGGTTCCATCATCACCGGCCAGATGCGCCGCCTGGGCGCCTCGGCCGACTGGCAGCGCGAATACTTCACGATGGACGAACCGCGCTCGAAAGTCGTCACCGACGTCTTCGTGCGCCTGTTCGAGCAGGGCCTGATCTACCGCGGCAAGCGCCTGGTGAACTGGGACCCCGTGCTGGGCACGGCGGTGTCCGACCTGGAAGTGGTATCCGAGGAAGAAGACGGCTCCATGTGGTACATCAAGTACCCGCTGGCCGACGGCAGCGGTTTCCTGACGGTGGCCACCACCCGTCCTGAAACCATGCTGGGCGACGTGGCCGTGGCCGTCGATCCGACGGACGAGCGCTACACCGCGCTGGTGGGCAAGATGCTGAAACTGCCGCTGACGGACCGCGAAATCCCCATCATCGCCGACGAATACGTCGACAAGGAATTCGGCACCGGCTGCGTCAAAATCACCCCCGCGCACGACATGAACGATTACGCCGTGGGCCAGCGCCACAAACTGGCGCAGATCGTCATCCTGACCCTGGACGCGAAGATCACCGACGACGCACCCGAGGCCTACCGCGGCATGGACCGCTTTGCCGCGCGCAAGCAGATCGTCGCCGACCTCGACGCGCAAGGCTTGCTGGAACAGGTCAAGCCGCACAAGCTGATGGTGCCGCGCGGCGACCGCACGGGCGTCGTCATCGAACCGATGCTGACGGACCAGTGGTTTGTCGCCATGAGCAAGCCGGCCCCGGAAGGCACTTTCTTCCCGGGCAAGTCGATCGCGGAAACGGCGCTGGACAAGGTCGCCAATGGCGAAATCAAGTTCGTGCCGGAAAACTGGAGCACCACCTACAACCAGTGGCTCAACAACATCCAGGACTGGTGCATCTCGCGCCAGCTGTGGTGGGGCCATCAAATCCCGGCGTGGTACGACGACAAGGGCAATATCTTCGTTGCGAAGACGGAAGCCGAGGCACAAGCCAAGGCGCAGGCAGCCGGCAGCACGGGCCCGTTGAAACGCGACGACGACGTGCTCGACACGTGGTTCTCGTCGGCCCTGGTGCCGTTCTCGACCATGGGTTGGCCTGAAGAAACGCCGGACATGAAGGCGTTCCTGCCATCGTCCGTGCTGGTCACGGGTTTCGACATCATCTTCTTCTGGGTCGCGCGCATGGTCATGATGACGGCGCACTTCACGGGCAAGGTGCCGTTTGAAACCGTCTACGTGCATGGCCTCGTGCGCGATTCGACGGGACAGAAAATGTCCAAGTCGAAGGGCAACACCCTGGACCCGATCGACCTGATCGATGGCATCGACCTGGAAGGCTTGATCGTCAAGCGCACGACGGGCCTGATGAACCCGCGCGACGCGGAAAAGATCACCAAGGCCACGCGCAAGGAATTCCCGGAAGGCATTTCCGCCTACGGCACGGACGCCGTGCGCTTCACCATGGCCAGCTACGCTTCGCTGGGCCGTAACATCAATTTCGACCTGGGCCGCTGCGAAGGCTACCGCAACTTCTGCAACAAGATGTGGAACGCCACGCGTTTCGTCATGATGAATACGGAAGGCAAGGATTGCTCGCCGAACGACGCCGACCTGTCGCAAGCGGATAAATGGATCATCTCGCTGCTGCAAAAAGCGGAACTGGACGTGGCCAAGGGCTTTGAAGACTTCCGTTTCGACAATATCGCCGCATCGATCTACAAATTCGTGTGGGACGAGTATTGCGACTGGTACCTGGAAGTGGCCAAGGTGCAAGTGCAGCAAGGCACGGAAGGCCAGCAGCGCGCCACCCGCCACACCCTGCTGCGCGTGCTGGAAGTGGTGCTGCGCCTGGCCCATCCGATCATCCCGTTCGTCACGGAAGCCCTGTGGCAGACGGTGGCGCCATTGGCTGGCAAGACCTTGAAGGCCGAGGGTGATTCGATCATGATGCAGCCGTATCCGATCGCCAACACCGACAAGATCGATGAATCGGCCGAAGCGTGGATGCAGCAGCTGAAAGCCTTGACGGACGCGACGCGCAACCTGCGCGGCGAAATGCAGATCTCGCCTTCCGTGCGCGTGCCGCTGATCGTCGAAGCGGGCAATGCCAGCGAGAAAGAAGCACTGGCGTCGTATGCGCCGTACATCCAGTCGCTGGGCAAGCTGGCCGAAGTGCAGATCGTCGATGCGCTGCCGGACTCGCCAGCGGCCGTCGCCATCGTCGGCACCACCAAGCTGATGCTGAAAGTGGAAATCGACGTGGCTGCCGAACGCGAACGCCTGTCGAAAGAAATGACGCGTCTTGAAGGCGAGATCAACAAAGCCAACGGCAAACTGTCGAACGAAAGCTTTGTTGCCCGCGCGCCGGCTGAAGTCGTGGCGCAGGAAAAAGCCCGCGTCGCGAACTTCTCTGCGACGCTGGAGAAGATGCGCGAGCAATTTGCCAAGTTGTCAGCCTCCTAAGCAGGCCCAAGCAATGTCCCAGTTGAAAAGCCGCCCTCCCGGGCGGCTTTTTTTTGGCCATGCGCCTATGCTGTCATTGTCCCGCGCTTAATTCAAAGGGAAATAGTACGATCGGTCATTTATTTGCTACACTCGTCAAACAAAAACCATTGAGGAGACTTACCATGAAATTTGCCGCATTCGCCATCAGCGCCATGCTGTGTGTCGCCCCTGCCCTCGCCTTGGCCGCAGATGTATCGCCGGTCGGCCTGTGGAAAAACATCGACGATGAGACTGGCAAGCCAAAAGCGCTGATACGCATCACGGAAAACAATGGCGTACTGCAAGGCCAGATTGAAAAGCTGTTCCGCGAGCCCAACGAAGACCAGGCGCCCAAATGCGAAAAGTGCGAAGGTGCGCGCAAGGATCAGCCCATTATCGGCATGGTGATCCTGACTGGCCTGAAAAAAGATGGCAATGATTTTACCGGCGGTGAAATCGTCGACCCCAAAAATGGCACCGTCTATAAAAGCAAAATCAGTCTGAGCGATGGCGGCAAGAAAATCAGCATGCGCGCCTACAAGGGCATACCGATGTTGGGCCGCACACAAACCTGGCTGCGCGAAGAATAATAAGCGCAACACTTCCGCCCTGACGAAGCCGGCCCTGCGCCGGCTTTTTTACGTCTGTTTTCCGTACACGGCCGTTGTTTTCCAGGCCGAATCGCGTTTTTTTGAAGCTATCTCCGAACGCCGAACGCCTATGCGCGCCACCGAACATACTTGAAGTTTCCTAAATGAAATAGTGCATGCCTGTGACGCCATCGCCCTGTAGCGAAAGGCGGCATGGCTCTGCCGGATGACCTCATCCGCGGATGACCGGCAATGACTGCCATGCACAAAGGAACTATATGAATCTCTTCAAGCGATATCTGAACCCGCTGCTCGTTTCGGCAGGTCTACTGGCCATGGCCGCCCTGGCCGGTTGCGGCGGCGGTGGCGACCAGGGACGCGATCCCATCCTCGGCTTGCCGGCGGCCACCTTGTCCAGCCTGGCCGTCACGCCAGCCACGGCCACGGTCGCCATCGGCGCGGGCCAGCAATTCACGGCCATCGCCACGTATAGCGACGGCTCCTCGCAAGATGTCAGCGCCAAGTCGGCCTGGACGTCCGCCACGCCTGCGGCGGCCAGCGTCAACGCCAGCAGCGGCGTCGCCGCCGGCGTGAGCGCCGGCAGCAGCGGCATCAGCGCCACATTTGGCGGCAAGAGCGCCGCAGCGCAACTGACCGTCTCGGCCGCCACCTTGACAGCCATCGCCATCACGCCGCTCACGCCCTCCATCGCCATCGGCGGCACGCAGCAATTTGCGGTGAGCGGCAGCTTCAGCGACGGCGCCACGCGCGATGTCACGGCCGTGTCGGCCTTTGCCTCGGCCAGTCCCGCCACGGCCAGCATCGCCGCTGGCGGCCTGGCGCTGGGCAAGGTTGCCGGCACCACGCAGATCACCGCCACCACGGGCACGCTGACGGCCAGCACCTTGCTGACCGTTACGCCCGCCGTGCTGCTGTCGATCGCCGTCACGCCGCAAAATCCAACTGTGCTGATCGCGGCAACGCGCCAGCTGACCGTCATCGCCACCTATTCGGACGGCACCACGCCTGACGTCAGCGCCAGCAGCAGCTACAGTGCTGCCACGCCGGCAGCAGCAAAGATCGGCAGCACGGGCCTGGTCACGGGCGTTGCCAGCGGTAACAGCGTCATGACGGCCAGTTTCGGCGGCAAGAGCGCCAGCACCACCGTCACCGTACCGGCCACCACCATGACCGGCATCGCCGTCACGCCAGCCACGGCCAGCATCACCGTCGGTGCCACGCAGCAATTCATCGCCACGGCAAGCTATTCGGATAACTCGACGGCCAACATCACCGCCAGCGCCCTGTGGACCACTGCGGCGCCTGCCACGGCTACCGTATTGAGCACAGGTATCGCCACCGGTATTACCGCCGGCACCGCCAGCATCACTGCCAGCGCCGGCGTCCTGTCGGGCAGCGCCCTCCTGAGCGTCACCGCCGTTGTCGTACCGCCACCGGCAGTGCTGTTGTCGATCGCCGTCACGCCGCAAAACCCGACCGTGCTGATCGCCGCGACGCGCCAGCTGGCCGTGATTGCCACGTATTCGGATAGCAGCACCGTCGACGTCACCGCCAGCAGCACCTTCGTTGCCGTCACGCCAGCTTTCGCCAGTGTCGCCAGCAATGGTCTCGTCACCGGCGTTGCCTTTGGTACCAGCGTCATGAATGCCAGCTTCAACGGCAAGACGGCCAATACCACCGTCACCGTTCCTGCCGCCACCCTGGTCAGCATTGCCGTCACGCCAGCCACAGCCAGCATCGCCGTCGGCGGCGTACAACAGTTCGTTGCCACGGCAACGTATTCGGATAGTTCGAACGCCATCATCACCAACAGCGCCACCTGGACGTCGGGCACCATCGCCACGGCCACGGTACTGAACACGGGCATCGCCACCGGCATCACCGCCGGCACCAGCAGCATCACCGCCACATCCGGCGGCCAGTCGGGCAGCGCGCTGCTGACCGTCACCGCTGTCGCCATCCCGCCCGTCCTGAATCCGATCATTCTGGGCCGCGCGGCATCGTTCGGCGTACTGGCGGGCACCTCGATCACGAATAATTCGGGCGGCACCACGCTGATCACGGGCGACGTCGGTTCGCCTTCGCAAACGGTCGACCCGACCCAGGCGGCAGGTTTTACCAACTACAAGTCGGGTGCCATCCTGGCCGGCGCCATGACGGACCTGCAAGCGGCGATCACGGACGGCAACAGCCGCATCTGCGACGTCACTTTTGCCGGCGGCATCGACCTCGGCGGCCAGACCTTCGGCCCCGGCGTGTATTGCTATGCGGGCGCCATCAGCATCACGGGCACCCTGACCCTGAACGGTCCTGGCGTGTATATCTTCCGCACGGCGCTGACCTTGAACTCGACCGTCAATTCAGTGGTTGCCCTGAACAACGGCGCCACGGCCGACAACGTCACCTGGTTGCCCGTCGGCCCGACCACCTTGGCCGCGAACAGCGTCTTCAAGGGCAATATCCTGGGCGAATCGGCTGCCATCACGGTGGGCGACAACACGACCTTGCTCAATGGCCGCGTGCTGACGGCTGCCGCCGTTACTCTGCGCAACAACCAGATCACCAAATAACCGGGACATGACCATGACTATCGCACACACACTGGGCGCCCTGAGCGTCATGACCGGCGCCTTGCTGGCGGCGCAACCGGCGCAGGCGCAGGACAACACCTTCATCAACCCGGACTGGGCCAACAGCGCCTGGTACATCGGCGCGGGCGTGGGCCAGTCGCGCGCCAACATCGACGAGCCGCGCCTGCGCGCCAGCCTGGCCGCCAACGGCGAAAGCGTCACCGGTTTCAGCAAGGACCAGCGCGACACCGGCTATAAACTGTTTGTCGGCCGCCAACTGAACCAGTATTTCGCCGTGGAAGCGGGCTACTTTGACCTGGGCAAGTTCGACTTCAAGTCGACCACCAGCGGCAACGGCGTGCTGAACGGACAAGCGGCCTTTCGCGGCGTGAACCTGGACTTGCTGGGTCAGCTGCCGCTGTCGCAGCGCCTGTCTTTGCTGGGCCGTGTCGGCATGCACTACACCAAGACCAACACGGAATTCAGCGGCAACCGCCTGCTGGGCTCGACCAATACCCATGCCAGCGAGCGCAAGCTCAACGCCAAGGTGGGCCTGGGCCTGGAATACAAGTTCAGCGAAGCGCTGGCCCTGCGCGGCGAAGTCGAGCGCTATCGCCTGAACGACGCCGTTGGCAACCGCGGCGATGCGGACCTGTATTCCGTCAGCCTCGTGTACAAACTGGGCCGCCCGGCCAGCGCCACGCCAGCCTACCAGCCTGCGCCAGAAGCAGCGCCCGTCGTCACGATGGCGCCACCGTTGATCGAAGCCAAGCCCGCACCGGCCCCCGTGTCGGAAAAAGTGTCGTTTGCCTCTGAAGCGCTGTTTGATTTCGATCAATCGACGCTCAAGCCACAAGGCAAGGCGGCGCTGGACCAGCTGCTCGGTCAATTGACGGGCATGGATCTGGAAGTGATCGTCACGGTCGGCCATACGGATGCCGTCGGCCCTGACGCCTACAACCAGAAACTGTCGCAACGCCGCGCCGAAGCCGTCAAGGCCTATCTGGTGGCGCAAGGCGTGGAAACGAACCGTGTCTACACGGAAGGCAAGGGAGAAACGCAGCCGGTGGCCGACAACACAAGTGCCGCCGGCCGCGCCAAGAACCGCCGCGTGACGGTGGAAGTGGTGGGCACGAAAAAAGTCATGCGTTAAGTTTCATGCGCAAAAAAAACCGGCTTGCGCCGGTTTTTTTACGTCCGCGGATTACTGCGCCGGAGTCGGCTTGCGGTGATGCTTGCTCAAGTGCCGGTCCAGGCTATTGGCAAACTGTTGCCGGTCGGACTGGCTGAAGGCGGCCGGGCCGCCCGTGTCCACGCCGCCGCTGCGCAATTCTTCCATGAAGGCGCGCATCGTCAGTTGCTGGGCGATATTGTCCTTCGTGTAGAACTCGCCGCGCGGATTGAGCGCAAAACCGCCCTTGGTCAGCACGTCGGCGGCCAGCGGGATGTCGCCCGTGATGACCAGGTCGCCGGGATTCAACAGCCGCACGATTTCCTGGTCGGCCACGTCGGCGCCGGACGGCACTTGCACGGTGCGGATGAAACGCGAGGGCGGCACGCGCAAGCCCTGGTTGGCCACCAGAGTGAGCGGCAACTCCAGGCGGTCGGCGACCCGGTACAAAATTTCCTTGATGACGACGGGACAGGCGTCCGCGTCGATCCATATCTGCATGCCCGGCATACCCTCTTGCGCCATCATAGTTCCCACGTTTCGCCGCCCGGGCCCATGCGCGGCGCGCTGACGCCGAAGTGCAAATAGGCGGCCGGCGTGGCGACACGGCCGCGCGGCGTGCGCTGCAGGAAACCTTGCTGTATCAGATACGGTTCCAGCACGTCTTCGATGGTATCGGCCGCTTCGCCGATGGCCGCCGCCAGGTTGCCAATGCCGACGGGGCCGCCGCCGAACTTGAACAGCACGGCTTCAAGCAACTTGCGGTCCATCACGTCGAAGCCGGCGGAATCGACGTCGAGCATGGCCAGCGCGCGGTCGGCCACCACCTTGGTGATCTCGCCATTGCTTTTGACTTCCGCGAAATCGCGCACGCGGCGCAGCAAACGGTTGGCGATGCGGGGCGTGCCGCGGGCGCGCTGGGCGATTTCAATCGCGCCTTCCGGGTCGATGGGCGCTTTCAGCAAGGCCGCGCTGCGCGTGACGATCTTCGTCAGTTCGCCCGTGTTGTAAAACTCCAGGCGCGCGACAATGCCGAAGCGGTCGCGCAGCGGGTTGGTCAGCATGCCGGCGCGCGTCGTGGCGCCAACTAATGTAAACGGTTGCAGATCAAGCTTCACGGAACGGGCGGCCGGGCCTTCGCCGATCATGATATCGATTTGATAATCCTCAAGCGCCGGATATAAAATTTCCTCGACGACCGGCGACAGCCGATGGATTTCATCGATGAACAGGACGTCGTTCGCTTCCAGGTTCGTCAGAATCGCAGCCAGGTCGCCCGGGCGCTCGAGCACGGGGCCGGAAGTCTGGCGCAGATTGACGCCCATTTCGCGCGCGATGATGTGCGCCAGGGTCGTCTTGCCCAGGCCAGGCGGGCCGAACAGCAAGGTATGGTCGAGCGCTTCCTTGCGCTGGCGCGCGGCCGTGATGAAAATCTCGAGCTGGTCGCGGATCTTTTCCTGCCCTACATACTCATCGAGCTGCTTGGGACGCAAGGCCCGTTCGATCGCCTCTTCGTTGTGCGAGATGGGCGCCGCGTCGATGATGCGCTGTTCCGTGAAGCTGTCGGTCTGGATGCTCATGCCCTATCAGCCTTTCGACAGCGCTTTCAGCGCCAGTTTGATGCCGTCCGACACGCCCGTACCGGCCGGCACGTTCTTCACGGCGGCCAGCGCTTCCTTGTCCGAATAGCCGAGCGCGACCAGCGCGTTGAGGATATCCGATTGCGCGTCCGGCGCCGCATGCGCGCCGCCGGCGCCGATATCGGCCCCCAGCTTGCCCTTCAATTCCAGTAACAGGCGCTCGGCCGTCTTCTTGCCGATGCCCGGCACTTTGACCAAACGGCCGGAATCCTGCAGGGTGATGGCTTGGGCCAGGTCGGCAATCGTCATGCCGGAAAGAATCGACAGCGCCATGCGCGCGCCCACGCCCGTGATCTTGATCAACTGGCGGAATACTGCCCGCTCGGCCGCATTGCCGAAGCCAAACAGCAGGTGCGCGTCTTCGCGGATGGCCTGGTGCGTGAACAGCACGACTTTTTCGCCCACGTGGGGCAAGTTGTAAAAGGTGCTCATCGGCACGTCGACTTCATAGCCGACGCCCTGGCAATCGACCAGCAATTGTGGCGGATTCTTTTCAAGCAAAATACCGGAGAGACGGCCTATCATCGCGTGTTCCTAATGTTAAATTTCAGAGTGATTATCCAACTAAACGGCCGCGCTTCATGCGCAAGCCCTGCAGTTGTGGCGCCAGCGCGCCGAGCATGGCCAGCGCGTCAATGCTGTTGGCGTGGCAAATGGCCACGCCCAGCGCGTCGGCCGCATCCGTGCCGGGCAAGCCGGGCAAGGACAGCAGCCGCGACACCATTTCCTGCACCTGCTCCTTGGCCGCCTTGCCGTGACCCGTGACGGCCTGTTTCACTTGTAACGCCGTGTATTCGGCCACCGACAGGTCGGCATGGACGAGGGCGCAAATGGCCGCGCCACGCGCCTGGCCCAGCAGCAAGGTCGATTGGGGATTGACGTTGACAAACACTTTTTCGATGGCCGCGCAATCGGGCTGGTAGGTGCCGACGATTTCGCTCACGCCCCGCAGGATGACCTTCAGGCGCGGCGGCAATTCCCCTTCGGAACCCGTCTTGACGGTTCCCGACGCGATATAGCGCAGCTTGTTGCCGTGTTTTTCAATGACCCCAAAGCCGGTGGTGCGCAAGCCAGGATCGATGCCAAGAATAATCATCGCCAGATTCTATAATGAATACGGCAGGCACCGGTGAATAACCGATGCCTGCCGCTGAGTACTTTTTAGAGTAGTTGTAGGTCGGATTAGCGGTACGCGTAATCCGACCTACTTTCTCCATCGATATTAATGACGGAAGTGACGCGTACCCGTGTACAGCATGACCACGCCGCGCTCGTCCGCCGCATCGATCACTTCCTGGTCGCGCATGGAGCCGCCCGGGTGGATGACGCAGGTCGCGCCCGCGTCGACGACGACGTCGAGGCCGTCGCGGAACGGGAAGAAGGCGTCCGACGCCACGACGGAACCGGTCAGCGACAGGCCTGCGTTTTGCGCCTTGATGGAAGCGATGCGGGCCGAGTCGATACGGCTCATCTGGCCAGCGCCCACGCCCAGGGTCATGTTATTGCCGCAGAAGACGATGGCGTTCGATTTGACGAATTTCGCCACTTTCCAGGCGAACATCAGGTCGGCCAGTTGCTGCGGCGTTGGCTGCAGTTTGCTGACCACGCGCAAGTCGCCGATACCGACGTTTTTCGCGTCCGGCGATTGCACCAGCAAGCCGCCACCAACGCGCTTGAAGTCCATGGCGTGCACGCCGCTGCCCAGCGGGATTTCCAGCATGCGCACGTTTTGCTTGCTCGACAGAATCTGTTTCGCTTCGGCGGAGAACGACGGGGCGATCAGCACTTCGACGAACAGCTTGGCGATTTCGCCGGCCGTGGCGCCGTCGAGTTCCGTGTTGAAGGCGATGATGCCGCCAAATGCCGAGGTCGGGTCCGTCTGCAGGGCGCGCGCATACGCTTCCGCCGCATTCTTGCCCAGGGCCACGCCGCATGGGTTCGCATGCTTGACGATGACGCAGGCGGCGCTTTGCTCGAAGCCGCCCATGCTCTTCACGCATTCCCAGGCCGCATCAGCATCGGCGATGTTGTTGTACGACAATTCCTTGCCTTGCAGCTGGCGGTAGTTGGCCAGCGCGCCATCGGTGGCGACGAGGTCGCGGTAGAAGGCGGCGCTCTGGTGCGGGTTCTCGCCGTAGCGCATGTCTTGCACTTTTTCAAAGGCCACGTTCAGGATTTGCGGGTAAGCGCCGCGCTCGGCGTGCACTTTCGTCGGCCCCAGGCTGGTCAGGTAGTTGGTGATGGCGCCATCGTATTGCGCCGTGTGCGCAAAGACTTTTTTCGCCAGCATGAACTTGGTGTCGTAGCTGACATCGCCTGCCTTGCCGTCGGCCGCACGCATTTCCGCCAGTACCACGTCGTAGTCGGTCGGATCGCAGATGACAACCACGTCCTTGTGGTTCTTGGCCGCCGAACGCAGCATGGTCGGGCCGCCGATATCGATGTTTTCGATCGCGTCTTCCAGGGTGCAATCGGCCTTGGCGACCGTGCCCTGGAACGGGTACAGGTTGACCACCACCATGTCGATGGTCGGCATGTCGTGCTCGACCAGTTTCGACATGTGCTCAGGGAAATCGCGGCGCGCCAGGATACCGCCGTGTACTTTCGGGTGCAGGGTTTTCACACGGCCATCGAGCATCTCCGGGAAACCCGTGTAATCGGCAACTTCCGTGACAGGAACACCGTTGTCTGCCAGCAATTTGGCGGTGCCGCCCGTGGACAGGAGGTTGACGCCGAGGGCGGACAGGGCGCGGGCGAATTCGAGAACGCCGGTCTTGTCGGAAACGGAGAGGAGAGCTTGTTTGATCATGGCTGTGGCTAGGTGGTTAAGTGTTCTTGGCGAATGGCGCAGTTCAGTCTTCAGGCGAAGACTGCTGCGGCGGATTCAAATCTTGGCGTCACTTGCATGCCGGCATTACAGCAAACCGTGCTCCTGCAATTTCTTGCGCAGGGTATTGCGGTTGATGCCCAGCATCTGCGCGGCGTGCGACTGGTTGCCATCGGCGCGTGTCATCACGACTTCCAGGATGGGCTTTTCCACGGTCAGCACGACCATGTCGTAGATATTCGATGCTTGCTGTTCGCCCAGGTCATTGAAGTAATCTTCTAGACTTTTCTGTACGACTTCCTGAATGCTTTCTTTGCTCATTTGTATGCTTCAACCGGCTGAACACCTGGCCATCCGGCGCCGCGTCGCTCCTGCGGTCCGCGTGCTGCCCTCTTGCCTCGGTGTTGTAATTAATATTGCATGACGCTCTGTATAGGCGCTCGCCCTTGTACTTCTTATCACTCTTGCTGATCACTATTGCTTGTAACTTATACAACTGCCTTGCTATCTGCTCATGCTGCCGTGGCCACTTCTATCAAGCCACTTTCACTGGATTCGGAGAGGCGGTATTGTAACCGTTCGCCAAATTTCCATTGCGACTCAAAAAATTGATCGACGGCCAGCAATTGCGCGTCCGTCGATTCCAGCAAGTTCATTTGCTGGCGGAACGCTTCGCCGCCTTCCAGATCCTTGACGTACCAGCCGATGTGCTTGCGCGCCGTGCGCACGCCGAGAAATTCGCCATAAAACGCGTAATGGGCGCGCAAATGCTCGTCCATCAGGCTGCGCACTTCATCCACGTATGGCGCCGGCAGCAAGGTGCCGGTGCGCAGGAAATGGTCGATTTCGCGGCAAATCCACGGCCGGCCCTGCGCCGCGCGGCCGATCATGACGGCATCAGCGCCCGTTTGATCGAGCACAAAGCGGGCCTTTTCCGGGCTGGTAATGTCGCCATTGGCCACCACGGGGATGCCTACCGACGCTTTCACGGCGGCAATGGTTTCATATTCGGCATCGCCCTTGTAGCCATCGGCGCGCGTGCGGCCGTGCAAGGTCAGCATCTGGATACCGGCTTGCTCGGCGATGCGGGCGATGGTCAGGGCATTCTTGTTGGAACGGTTCCAGCCCGTGCGAAATTTCAGGGTGACGGGCACGTCAACGGCGTTGACGACGGCGTGCAAAATCTTTTCAACCAGGCTTTCATCTTGCAACAGGGCCGAACCGCACCAGCTGTTGCACACCTTTTTCACGGGGCAACCCATGTTGATGTCGATGATCTGCGCACCCCGGTCCACATTGAACTTGGCGCAGTCGGCCAGGTCTTGCGGATCGGCGCCGGCGATCTGCACGGCTTTCGGCTCCATTTCGCCTTCGTGGTCCGTGCGGCGCGAGCTTTTTTCCGTTGCCCACAGGCGCGGATTCGACGCCGCCATCTCCGACACGGCGTAACCGGCACCCAACTGCTTGCACAACTGGCGGAAAGGCCGATCCGTCACGCCCGCCATGGGAGCGACGAAAACGTTGTTGCGCAGAATGTGAGGGCCGATTTGCACTGAGGAACCTGGAATGGACGGAGGAACCTGCTATTTTAACCGATTCCCTGCCTATTTAATAAGCACTATTTTTTTGGCTCAGTGCGTCAGAGTGACGATGGGGCCGCTTAGCCCAGCTCGTCCATCGCGGGCGCGCTCAGGTGTTCGATATTTCCCCAGTGCACTAAATGCAGCTTGCCGTCCACGTATGAGAAACGGTTGACGCTGGCATTTTTCACCTGGAAGTCGCGCGGACTGTCGAGCGTCATGCCGACCGCCTCGCGGTAAGCGCACTCGAGCACGCCGCCGTGCGCCACGATGCCGATGGTCTGGCCGTCATATTGTTCGGCCCAGCGGGCGATGGCGCCATTCGCGCGCGCATAAAACTGGCGGAAACTTTCGGCCTGGCGCTCGCCCGACGGCATCACGGCGTCGATCTGGCGCGATTGCCATTGCGCATACTCATGCGGATAGCGCGTGGCAATGTCCGCATACAGCAAGCCTTCGAAAGCGCCGTAGCAGCGCTCGCGCAGCAAGGGATCCGTTTGCACGGGTAAATCTTTCACGTCGGCCACGGCTTGCGCCGTCTGCCGCGCGCGCTGCAGATCGCTGGCGATGATCGCGGCCAGCGGTTCGTCCGCCAGCGCCTGTCCCAGCGCGGAAGCTTGCGCCAGACCCGCCTCGTTCAAGGCGATGTCGATATGGCCTTGCAGGCGGCGGCCCGCATTCCAGGCCGTCTCGCCATGGCGTATCAGTAAAATCGTGGTGCTCATGCTTTATTTCTTCAGGGTAAGTGCCAACTCGGGATTGAGCGAATAGGCGACGACGAGCTGGGCTTCGTCGAGGATGTGGCCGTACAGGGCGGCATACGCTTGCTGCCCCGTGAAACGCTCGGGCAAGGCCAGCTGCGGCACGTCGAGCGCGTACAGGCGGAAAATATAGTGGTGGATGCGCTCGTCATTCCACGGCGGGCACGGGCCATCATAGCCGTAGTAATCGCCGGCCATGGCGGCATCGTCGGCAAACCAGCCCGTGTAGTCGTTGACGCCCTGGCGCAGACCAGGACCGGCAGCCTTGCCGCGCGGCGTGATGCCGCTGGAAAATTCTCCGGCGGCAATCACGCGCATGCTGATGGGAATATCGAGCAAGCTCCAGTGATAAAAGTCGCCGCGCAGCGCCGTCAGCGACAGGGCCTTGTCATCGCGGTTGGCCAGGCTGGCATCCTGCGGCGCATCGGGGTCGATGCAGAACAGGGCCAGCGACTCGGTGCCGTTGGGCACCTCGTCCCAGGCCAGATGGGGATTGCGATTAGCGGCGAGGCGCACGCGGCTGGCCGGATCGATCTCGGCAAAGGCATTACCGGCCGGCATCAGGCCACCATCACGAAACGTCTCGCTCCACAATTTCATCGCTTGCTCCTTTTTATAGTTATTGCTTTGCGCTTATTTGGCATTCACTTGCAGCCAGAACGTGACGGGGCCGTCGTTCGTCAGCGACACTTGCATGTCGGCGCCGAACTGCCCCGTTTGCACGGTCGCATGGCGGCTGCGTGCCTGGTCCACGAAATGCGTGAACAGGCGCAAGCCGTCCTGCGGCGCGGCCGCCGGCGTAAACGACGGGCGCGTGCCGGACTTGGTGTCGGCCGCCAGGGTAAACTGCGGCACCAGCAGCAAGCCGCCGGCCACGTCCGTCACGCTGCGGTTCATCTTGCCCGCCTCGTCGGCAAACACGCGGTAGCCGAGCAGCTTGGCCAGCAGGGCGTCCGCTTCCTTCTCCGTATCGCCCCGCTCGGCGCACACGAGCACCATCAGCCCGGCGTCGATGGCGCCGATGGTGGCGCCAGCAACGTCGACTTTCGCCTGCGTCACTCTTTGCAGCAGCGCGATCATGCCGTCAAGGTGACGCGCGCAAAGCTGCGCTTGCCAACTTGCAACACGAACTGGCCGGCTTCCACTTGCAAGCCCTTGTCGCTGATGACGGTGCCGTCGATACGCACGCCGCCCTGGTCAATCTTGCGCATGGCTTCCGATGTGGACGGGCACAGGCCAGCTTGCTTGAGCAATTGCGGAATCCCCAGCGGTGCGCCAGCGAGGCTCACTTCCGGGATATCGTCGGGAATGCCGCCCTTCGAGCGGTTGACGAAGTCGGCCAGCGCATCTTCGGCCGCCTGCTGCGAGTGGAAGCGGGCAACGATCTCTTGCGCCAGCGCAACCTTGGCATCGCGCGGATTGCGGCCTTCCTCGACTTCGCGCTTCAGCTGGGCCAGTTCGGCGATCGAACGCCACGACAGCAGCTCGTAGTAGCGCCACATCATGACGTCGGAAATGCTCATCAGCTTGGCGAACATGGTGTTGCCCGGTTCCGTGATGCCGATGTAGTTATTCTTCGACTTGGACATTTTTTCCACACCGTCCAAACCTTCCAGCAGCGGCATGGTCAAAATACACTGCTGCTCCTGTCCGTACTGCTTTTGCAGTTCGCGGCCCACCAGCAGGTTGAACTTCTGGTCCGTGCCGCCCAGTTCCAGGTCCGATTTCAGGGCCACCGAGTCGTAACCTTGCATCAGCGGGTACAGAAATTCATGGACGGAAATAGGAATGCCGCCCTGGAAGCGCTTGGTAAAATCGTCGCGCTCGATCATGCGCGCCACCGTGTAGTGGGAAGCGAGCTGGATGATGCCGCGTGCGCCCAGCGGATCACACCACTCGGAGTTATAGCGAATTTCCGTCTTGCTGGCGTCCAACACTAAAGATGCTTGCGCGAAATACGTCATCGCGTTAATCTCGATCTGTTCCTTGGTCAATGGCGGGCGCGTGACGTTGCGGCCCGAAGGGTCGCCGATCATGGACGTGAAGTCGCCAATGAGGAAAATGACTTGATGGCCGAGGTTTTGCAGCTGGCGCATCTTGTTCAGCACGACAGTGTGGCCCAGATGCAAGTCGGGTGCGGTCGGGTCCAGGCCCAGTTTGATGCGCAGCGGAACACCGGTTTTCTCGGAGCGCGCTAATTTTTGCGCAAATTCGCTTTCGATCAATAGTTCGTCGACGCCACGCTTGGTAATCGCGAGGGCTTCTTGTACTCTGTCAGACAGCGGAAGCGCGGTCTGAGCGGCGTTAGCCTTTGTAGGCGATGCGGTGGTGTTGATTTCCATAAAATTTGACTGTAGATCTCAAAATGGTAGTAGGTTTGCGGAGTTTGCTATAATGCTCGATCCCATCAATCTTGCCGTATGAAAACGAATCAAAATAACAATAACAAAGAGCGCTAGCTCAGGTCACGTTCAAGGGCAAATTTTAACTGATTGCATGAACCCTATACATAAAATCACAGGCTCACGCTTGTACACACAGCTGACGACGACCCGCAAGGCACGCATTATTGGTGCGTCCGCGGTGCTGCTCGCCGTGGCCGCCTTCGGCGCGGTCGCTGTGTCGCCTATGGCGCCCGACGCATCGGACCTGCCGGTCACGTCCATCGCCCAAAACCTGGAAATGCCTGATCTTGCCTCGCAAATTTCCGCGATGGAACAGGTAGACCAGAATTTCACCCACGAAGAAAAAGTCCGCGCTGGCGATACCCTCGCCACCCTGCTGACCCGTCTCGGCGTGGATGATCAGGCGGCCGCCAATTTCATTAAAACCGACAAGATCGCGCGCGGCGTGATGTTGCTGAAATCGGGCAAGCGCGTACAAGCGCAAACCACCGAAAACGGCGACCTCAACTGGATGCGCGCCACCCTCGTCGACGGCACGGACAAATCGGTCAAGAACATCCTGATCACCCGCAAGGGCGACAAGTTCGTGGCCACGGAAGTGGCAGCCCAGCTGGAACGCCGCGTTGAAATGCACGCGCGCAAGATTACCTCCACCCTGTTCGCCGCCACCGACTCCAGCCTGGACGGCACCCGCCTGCCAGACTCGATTTCCGCGCAAATCGTGGAAATGTTCTCCACCAATATCGACTTCCGCTCCGACCTGAAACGCGGCGACTCGTTCAATGTTGTCTACGAAACATTCTGGCAAGATGGCGAATTTGTCCGAGCGGGCCGCATCCTGGCCGGTGAATTCACCAACCGCGGCACGACTTACCAGTCCGTTTGGTTCGAAGACCCAGCCAGCAAGCAAGGTGGCGGTTACTACAGTTTCGACGGCAAGTCCCTCAAAAAAGCCTTCCTGAAATCCCCCCTCGAATTTTCCCGTATCTCATCCGGCTTCTCCATGCGCGTGCACCCGATTTCCGGCAACTGGAAAGCGCACAAGGGCATCGATTTCGCTGCAGCAACGGGTACGCCTATCCGCGCTTCGGGCGATGGCGTGGTCGATTCCGTCGGCAGCCAGAACGGCTATGGCAATGTTGTTGTCCTGAAACACTGGGCCAACTACAGCACCGCCTACGCCCACATGAGCCGCTTCGCTTCGGGCCTGAAAAAAGGTCAAAAAGTCAGCCAGGGCGATGTGATCGGCTACGTCGGCACCACCGGCTGGTCCACGGGCGCGCATTTGCACTATGAATTCCGCGTCGGCGGCGTGGCACAAGATCCAAGCAAGCTGAACGTACAAGCCCAGGCGCCATTGACGGCCGCCGAGCTGAGCCGCTTCCGCATGGTGTCGGCCGACATGATGCACCGCTTCACCCTGCTGCGTCCGAACGACACGGCACTGGCTTCGCGCTAAGCAACACTGCCTCCGGGCAACATATAAAGGCACCGCCCATGCAGATGGCCGGTGCCTTTGTTTTATGTGCACAGGAAAATGCGGCACAATGCACACCATCACTTACGCACTCAAGGAAAACCCATGCTGTATATCGGCCTGATGTCTGGCACCAGCCTCGATGGCGTTGACGGCGCGCTGGTCGACTTTTCCGACGATGGCGGCACGCGCAGCCTCGGCGACGCCTACATTCCCTTTCCCGCCAGCCTGCGCGACGACCTGATGGCCTTGCAAAGTGCCGGCCAGAATGAAATCGAACGCGAAGCACTGGCGGCAAATCAGCTCGTGCGCCATTACGCCGACTGCGTCGCCCAGCTCCTGAGCAACGCGGGCATCGGCCCGGACGCCGTCACCGCCATCGGCGCGCATGGCCAGACCATCCGCCACCGCCCCGAGCTGGGCTTTACGCGCCAGTTGAACAACCCGGCCCTGCTGGCAGAACTGACAGGCATCGACGTCATCGCCGACTTGCGCAGCCGCGACGTGGCGGCAGGCGGCCAGGGCGCGCCACTGGTGCCCGCCTTTCACCAGGCCATTTTCAATCTGCCCGGCCACACGCGCGTGCTGGCCAATATCGGCGGCATCAGCAATATCAGCGTGTTGCACGCGGACGGCAAGGTGACAGGCTACGACACGGGCCCCGGCAATGCATTGATGGATGGCTGGGTCTTGCAGCACCTGGGCCAGCCCTACGACGCCAACGGCGCCTGGGCCGCCACGGGCCAGGTCATCCCCGCCTTGCTGACAGACTTGCTCAATGAACCGTATTTTGACTTGCCGGCGCCGAAAAGCACGGGCCGCGACCTGTTCCATGCTGACTGGCTGAGCGCCAAGCTGGCCAATTATCCAGCCGCCCTGCCCGCCGACGTGCAGTCGACCTTGACCCAACTGACGGCCGCCAGTCTGGCGCACGCCATCCTACGCGACGGGGCGCAGGCGGAAACCGTGTATGTGTGTGGCGGCGGCGCGCAAAACGCCAGCCTGATGGCGGCGCTGGCCCGTGCATTGCCGGGCATGGCGGTGGAATCGACAGAAGTGCTGGGCGTGGCGCCCAGCCAGGTCGAGGCGCTGGCCTTTGCGTGGCTGGCCTGGCGTTTTACACAGCGCAAGCCGGGCAACTTGCCAGCCGTGACGGGCGCGCAGGGGCTGAGGGTACTGGGCGCATTGTACCCGAGCTAAGCGGGCGCAGAAACACAAATAGCGGATCGATGATCCGCTATTTTCTTACTTGCCCAGTTTAGTACTTAAACGGAGAAAGACGAACCGCAACCGCAGGTCGACGTTGCTGTCGGATTCTTGATCACGAACTGCGCGCCTTCCAGGTCATCCTTGTAGTCGATTTCCGCGCCGACCAGGTACTGGTAGCTCATGGAATCGATCAACAGCTGGACGCCGTTCTTGACCATGGTGGTGTCATCTTCGTTGACGATTTCGTCGAAGGTGAAGCCATACTGGAAACCGGAGCAGCCGCCGCCTTGCACGAAGACGCGCAATTTCAGGTCGGGATTGCCTTCTTCTTCGATCAGCTGCGCGACTTTTTCAGCGGCGCTATCGGTAAAGATAATAGGGGAAGGGATCACATCTTGCATTTCAGCGACGGCATTCATATCAGGCACTCCTACTAGAAAACATTAAGTCATTATAGACTGTTGGCGCAAGTCGCGCTGCGGCCGCCGCTGATGCGGCTGGACGGTGTTGTTCCTGCTCACATTTCCGATACGGCCAAGTGCAGCACGGGGTCGGCGCTGTCATGCCGGCTGAGCTTGCCTTGCACCAATGCGCCGCTGTGCATTTCCAGCACCTTGTAATAGACCTCTCCTACAATGCGGGCTTTTGGCTGGATTTCAAGCATTTCGGACACATACACGGGGCCATTGATCTCGCCGCTGACAACCAGGCTCGAACAGCGCACCTCGCCATCGATGCGGCCCGCCTCGCCCAGCACCACATACGTGGGCTCGCCCGGCTCGCCCGTGACATTGCCGCGCACATGGCCGTCGATGCGCAAGCCGCCGCAAAACAGCAAGTCACCCTCGATCCGCGTGGAAGCGCCGATCAAGGTGTCGATGGGGTTTTTCGCGTTGCGCTCGAACATGAACGTCATCCTGTCGGGGTAGGTGGCAGTCCAATTTATCACAGGTCCGGCAAAAAGGCGCCGGACCCGCGCAAGCACCTGCGCCGATAATTACGGCAGCAGGGCGATGTGTTGCAAACCGGCCGTTTCTTTCAAGCCAAACATCAAGTTCATGCACTGCACGGCCTGGCCCGACGCGCCCTTGACCAGATTGTCCTGCACCACCAGCACGATGACGGTATTGCCGCCTTCCGGACGGTGCAAGGCCAGGCGCAGCATGTTCGAGCCGCGCGTGGAGCGGGTTTCCGGGTGCGAACCGAATGGCATCACGTCGACGAAAGGCTCGTCCTTATATTGCTCTTCGAACAAGGCTTGCAATTCCTCATTGCTGACCTCCTTGTTCAGCTGCGCGTACAGGGTCGAATGCATGCCGCGGATCATCGGCACCAGATGCGGCGTGAAGGTCAACGCCACTTTCTCGTCCGTGAAACGCTGCAGTTGCGCCGTCGTTTCCGGTAGGTGGCGGTGGCCGGCCACGCCGTAGGCCTTGAAACTGTCGCTGCTTTCCGAGAACAGGATGCCGATTTCCGCCTTGCGGCCGGCGCCGGACACGCCCGACTTGCAGTCGGCGATCAAGCCGCCCGCGTTGACCAGGCCCGCTTTCAGCAGCGGGTAAAAGCCCAGCTGCATGGTGGTCGGGTAGCAACCGGGATTGGCGATCAGCTTGGCTTGCTTGATGTCTGCGCGATTCAGTTCCGGCAAGCCATACACAGCTTGCTCGATCAATTCAGGGGCCGTGTGGGGAATCTTGTACCACTGCTCGAACTTGGCCTGGTCTTTCAGGCGGAAGTCGGCGGCCAGGTCGATGACTTTCACGCCGGCGGCCAGCAAGGCTGGTGCTTGCGCCATAGCAACACCATGCGGGGTGGCAAAGAAGACCACGTCGCATTGCTCCAGATTCGCCTTGTCCGGCGAGGAAAATGCCAGTTTGACATGGCCGCGCAGGGAAGGATACATGTCAGCAACGGGCAAGCCATCTTCCTTGCGCGAGGTAATCGCCGTCAACTCGACATCTGGATGGGTAGCGAGCAAGCGCAGCAACTCCACGCCCGTGTATCCAGTGCCGCCGACGATGCCAACTTTGATCATGTTCTTTCCTTGTGTATAGATTGCATAAAGATGAGGGGGAACGCTACCCATAGGGGTTTTCCGCGTATTTTACAGCGCAACGCAGAGTCACGCTGAAATGCAAAAAAGCCGCGGGACCAAAGTCCAGCGGCTTTTCGACCAGCACCCCGAAAGGTGCTGTAGCGTAGAAATTAACGCTTCGAGAATTGCTTTGCGCGACGTGCTTTGCGCAGACCAACTTTTTTACGCTCGACTTCACGTGCATCGCGGGTCACGAAGCCGGCTTTCGCCAGTTCCGGTTTCAACGCTGCATCGTAGTCGATCAGAGCGCGGGTGATGCCGTGACGAACTGCACCAGCCTGGCCCGACTCACCGCCGCCATGGACGTTGACTTTGATGTCGAAACGCTCGACATTGCCGGTCAGTTCCAGTGGTTGACGGATGACCATCAGACCCGTTTCGCGCGAAAAGTATTCGTTTGCTGGTTTGCCGTTAACAACGATCAAGCCTGTGCCAACTTTGATAAAAACCCGAGCCACTGCACTTTTGCGACGGCCGGTTCCATAATTGTAATTACCGATCATGTCAGTTCCTTAGAGAACAAGTGCTTTAGGTTGCTGAGCAGCGTGCGGATGGGAACCTTCCGCGTACACTTTCAGCTTCTTGATCATTGCGTAGCCGAGTGGGCCTTTAGGCAGCATGCCTTTGACCGCTTTCTCAAGCGCGCGACCTGGAAAACGCTGTTGCATTTTCTGGAAGTTGGTTTCGTAGATGCCGCCTGGATAGCCAGAGTGACGGTAGTAAATTTTCTCAGTAGCTTTGGTACCGGTCACACGCAGTTTGCCTGCGTTGATGACGACGATAAAGTCGCCGGTATCGACGTGAGGAGTAAATTCTGGTTTGTGTTTGCCGCGCAGTCGGAGTGCCACTTCGCTGGCAACACGTCCGAGGACTTTGTCCGTCGCGTCAACCACGAACCAATCGCGCTGGACTTCATGTCCTTTAGCGGAAAATGTTTTCATGTTGACTTCCTAATAGATTACACGCTCAAATGGTGGTTCCGCCGATGCTGCCGTGCGGACTCTGCCTTATTTACTTTTCCTGAGCGAACGGAAAGCCGACAAGTATAAGCGGCTTTGCCTTGCCGCGTCAAGCCGCAATCGAGGCCCGCTGCGGGCCGGCGGGCGGCACATGGATGGGCATTCCTCTATTACAATACAAAACGCTTACAATTTTCGGAGAGTACGATGGAATGCAAAGTCAGCTGGAATGGCCCGTCGGGCATGAGTTTTCGGGCAGAAACCGGTTCCGGCCACCTGGTGACCATGGATGGCGCGCCCGATGGCGGCGGCCACAACCTGGCGCCACGCCCCATGGAAATGGTCTTGCTGGGCACGGGCGGCTGCACCGCCTATGACGTGGTGCTGATCCTGAAACGGGGGCGCGAAGCCGTCAGTGGCTGCGAAGTGACCCTGAAGGCCGACCGCGCCGACACCGATCCGAAAGTATTTACCAAGATCCACTTCCACTTCACCGTGCGGGGCAAGGCCCTGAAACCGACGGCCGTGGAACGGGCCGTGTCCTTGTCGCATGACAAATATTGCTCGGCGTCGATCATGCTGGCCAAGACGGCCGAGATTACGCACTCGTTCGAAATCATCGAGGAGTAGGTCGGATTAGCGGGGCAAGGCCCCGCTAATCCGACGACACCGGTAGCGCCAACAATGTTGTCGGATTACGGCCGGCGGCCTAATCCGACCTACCCGACCTGTCAGATGTAATAGGCGGTTTTCGTCATCACTTTACCCATCAACCCCATCAG